>CAYGSQ010000557.1:0-2863 GCA_964352435.1 uncultured Gammaproteobacteria bacterium
CGCAGTGGATCCACGCTGCGTGCGCGTGCTGGACCTCAAGACGCCGGGCTCCGGTGAGGTGCAGCGCAATCGGCTGGAAAATCTGGACTGTCTGACGGCACGGGACCAGGTCAAATTTGTGCTGTGCGATCGCGCGGACTACGAGTGGGCGCGCGACTTTATGCGGCAGTACGATCTCGGCGAACGCACAACGGTATTGCTGTCGCCCAGTCACGATCAGCTGCCGGGTGCGGACCTGGCGGCGTGGATGCTGGAAGACCGACTGCATGCGCGCTTGCAGGTGCAGTTGCACAAAATTTTGTGGGGAGATGTTCGTGGCGTCTGAATCGAAACGGGCCGTGGTGCTTTTATCGGGCGGGCTGGATTCCGCGACGGTCCTGGCCATGGCGCGGGCAGAGGGCTTCGAATGCCATGCGTTGTCGATTGACTACGGTCAGCGCCATCGCGTTGAATTGAGCGCGGCGGCGCAGGTGGCGCAAGCGCTCGGGGCGGCATCGCAGCGGACGGTGCGCGTCGATTTGTCGTCCATTGGTGGCTCGGCATTGACCGACAACGCCATCGACGTGCCGAAGGCGGGCGGCGAGGGTATTCCCGTGACTTACGTGCCTGCGCGCAATACGGTTTTTCTGTCCGTGGCGCTGGGTTTCGCGGAAACCCTGGGCGCCGGGCACCTGATGATTGGTGCGAATGCGGTGGACTATTCGGGGTACCCCGACTGTCGGCCGGCATTCGTCGAGGCCTTTGAGCGCCTGGCCAATGTGGCGACCAAAGCCGCAGTCGAGGGGCAGGCCTTGCGCGTCGTCGCACCGCTGATGACGATGTCGAAAGCGGATATTGTGACGGCCGGTACGGCACTGGGTGTGGATTACGGGCTGACTATATCCTGTTATGATCCGGACGCGGCCGGGCGCGCTTGTGGAGTATGTGACGCCTGCGAGCTGCGGCGGGAAGGCTTCGCACAGGCGCAACTGCCCGATCCAACGCATTACGTGTCAAACGATTGTTGAGATTTAGGTGCGTTGCGGTATTATCCGCGTCTGCTGCGCCAAGACAGGCCCCTGTCGAGCGGCGTTGGCAACTCACGACAACGAATGGGTCGTTAGCTCAGTTGGTAGAGCACCGGACTTTTAATCCGATGGTCGCTGGTTCGAACCCAGCACGACCCACCATTCCTTCTGTTTCCCTGTGTACTCGCATTGCGCGCGGCTGACCTGTGGTGGGTGTACCTCATTCGCTGTGGCGACGGGACCATCTATACCGGTATCGCGATGGATGTCGCACGTCGCCTGGCGCAACACCGCGAGGGCGGTGCACGTGCTGCGCGTTACGTCCGCGGGCGCGGACCGTTGCGGCTATTGATCGCCCAGCCCGTCGGGACCCGTTCAGATGCCTTGCGCGTCGAATACCGGATCAAACAGCTCAGCGCCGCACAAAAACGCGGGTTTGCGCTGGCGCCCGAACGTTTGGCTCAGCTGATTGAGCAGGGCGTAAACGCCTAACCGCTATCGCGAAACGCTGCCGCTTTTTCCTCGAGTTCCAGCCAGCGCTCGCTGGCTGACTCTAACTGCGCGCGCAGCGCGTCCAATGCTTCAAGGGCGGGTTGCGTCTGGTCGAATGGCTGCGCGTAGAACGACGGCTCGGTGACGGTTTTTTCGGCCGCGGCGACCTGTACTTCCAACTGCTCGATCTGCTCAGGCAGGCCGTCCAGTTCGCGCTGCTCCTTGTAGCTGAGCTTCGTCGGAGTCGCCGACTTTTTGCTTTCAACGCGCTGTTGTGCGGCGGCGCGTTTTTGCGGGCGATCAATCTCCGCCAGCTCGCGCCCGCGGCGCTGCCAGTCTGAAAAGTTACCGACGAACTCCTGCACGTGGGCGCCGCGCTCGAACACCAGCACGCTGCTCACCACATTGTCGAGAAACTGGCGATCGTGGCTGACCACGATCAACGTGCCGTTGTACTCCATCAGC
The DNA here is from genome assembly GCA_964352435.1 of uncultured Gammaproteobacteria bacterium. GTDB lineage: Bacteria > Pseudomonadota > Gammaproteobacteria > Steroidobacterales > JBCCMA01 > JBCCMA01. The sequence continues at coordinate 1,965 of CAYGSQ010000557.1, forward strand.
TTGCTCTCGAGCACTTCCAGCGTTTCAACGTCGAGATCGTTGGTGGGTTCGTCGAGGACCAGCAGATTGCTTGCGCGGGTGAACAGCCGGGCGAGCAACACGCGATTGCGCTCGCCACCGGACAGCGCCTTGACGGGGGTCATGGCGCGTTTTGGGCTAAACAGGAAGCCTTTGAGATAGCCGACAATGTGGTGCTGACCGCCCTTGATATCGATGTAATCGCGACCTTCACCTACGTTGAAGGCCACCGACTTTTCGAGATCGAGATCCTGACGCAACGGGTCGTAGTACCCGATTTCAAGATTGGTCCCGTGTTTGACCGTGCCCGCGCGCGGCTCAAGCTCGCCGAGCATGATTTTCAGCAACGTACTCTTGCCGACCCCGTTGTTGCCAACGAGGCCAATGCGGGCGCCGCGCATGACTTTGAGCGACAAATTTCTGAACAAGGTCTGGCCGTCGTAGCCGTGACCGACGTTGTGCACACGTATTACCTTGCGCCCGGAGTCTTCGGCTTCGTCGATGTGCATGTGCGCAGAGCGGGGTGCCTTGATCCGTGCTTCGCGTTGCTTACGCATGGCTTCGAGCGCACGAACCCGGCCCTCGTTGCGCGTGCGGCGTGCCTTGATGCCTTGCCGGATCCAGATTTCCTCATCGGCCAGTTTCTTGTCAAACCGGGCGTTTTCCTTTTCCTCGGCCGCCAATGCTTCCTCGCGTCGGCGCAGGAAGTTATTGTAGTCGCCGGGCCAGCTGAGCAACGCGCCGCGGTCGAGCTCGACGATGCGCGTCGCCAGGGTCTGCACGAATGCGCGATCATGGGTGACAAACAACACGGCGCCCGCATAGTTGCGGATGGCGTTTTCCAGCCAGCGGATAGTGACGATGTCCAGGTGGTTGGTCGG
>CAYGSQ010000558.1:0-2861 GCA_964352435.1 uncultured Gammaproteobacteria bacterium
GCTCCCGCCCTTTTTGTCGAAGGGGATGAAATCGATGCCCTCGACGGCGCCGAGAAGTCGATGTTCAGTCGTGCCAATGATCCAGGTGATGGCGGCATCCGGCAGTTCGCTTTGCAACGTGCGGACAATAGGTAGCAGGTTGCAAGTGTCCCCGATGGCGGACAAGCGCAGAATACAGATTGAGCGAATCGGGTTGCCTGACATAAACTCGGTGATACGTTTTAGCGAGGGAATCGGTCTGTTTACTTTACGCCAAATTGGCCCCAAGCGTGTGGAGCGTGTCGCCCTGTGAAGGTAGCCGTTCAAGTCCAGCGCGTCGACGCGCCGCCCACGCACATTGTTTTTGATGCGCAGCTAGGTGCATGCCCGGCGGATTTTTTCGATCCGCAGTATTGGGCTACACACGGTGGGTCCCGGCCAGCCGGGGCCGGTCGCGGTGCAGCGTGGTTTGTGGGCGGTGAACACGGTGACTGGGTATTGCGCCACTACCGTCGTGGTGGCAAAGCCGCAGTGCTGTCGGCCGATCGCTACTGGTACACCGGTGTCGAGCGAACGCGCGCGTTTCGCGAGTGGACCTTGTTGCGCGAGCTGTATAACAACGGGCTACCGGTGCCGCGCCCGATCGCGGCGCGGGTCGAGCGCGATGGCCTGTTTTACCGCGCCGATTTGATCAGCAACACCATTCCCGGTGCAACGACCTTAAGTGAACGGCTTGCTGCCGGTGATATTGATGCCGGTCTGATGCAGCAGGTGGGTGAGTGTTGGCGCCGGTTTTACGACTTCGGCGTGTGGCATGCAGATCTCAATGCGCACAATATTTTGCTCGATGAGGCGCAGCGAGTATTCCTGATCGACTTTGATCGGTCGCATGCCCGCGGCGATCGCGGTGCGCAGGCAGGTTGTCTGCGGCGACTGCGCCGTTCACTCAATAAATTGCAGAATGCGGTCGATCAGCGCGACTTTGACCAGCATTTGTGGGACGCGCTGATTAGTGCGTTTCGTAAATCCCCGGTACCCCCTTAAAGCGCCGGTGGATCCACAGATATTGCTCCGGCGCACGCCGGGCATGTTCTTCAAATAGCGCGTTCAGGCGTGCAGCATCGGCGGTCTCGTCGTCCGTTGGGAAATTGTCCAGCGCCGGAAACACGTGCAGATCGTAGCCCTTTCCGCCCGGGCGCCGAACCGGCAAGAACGGCACCACCAACGCACCGCTACGCGCAACCAGCCGCGAGGTGCCGGTGCTGGTCGGCGCCGGGATGTTGAAAAACGGCACATTGACGCTGTTGGCACGCACGTAAGCCTGATCTGGCATGTACAACACGGCGCTATTGGCCTTCAGGCGGCGCAGCATGCCGCGAAAATCGCCGCGTTTGATGACGTGGCTGACGTGGCGCAGGCGCTTGCGCCGCATGACTTCCTCGAACAGAGGATTTTCAAAGCGTCGGTACATGGCGTTCATCGGGATGTGCTGGGCCAGTATGATGCCGCCGATTTCGATGGTGGTGAAATGCCCGGCCAGAAGTACGACCCCACGTTCCTGCGCCAGCGCCGCGGTCATGTGTTCCAGTCCGTGAATGGTGCCTATACGGTCGAATTCTGACGTTTTGCCCCACCAGCCGTAGGCAATTTCCATCAGTCCGACGCCGACGCTGCGGAAGTGGGCGCGCAGCAGCGCGGCGCGCTCCTCGTCGCTTTTTTCGGGGTAGCAGGCCGCGAGATTTTGCGCGGCAATTGTGCGACGGCGCTTGATTAGTCGCATGGCCAGCCAGCCAAGGCCGGCACCAATGCGCTGCTGCCAGGTGTATGGCAGGGCGGCGCCCAGACGCATCAGCCCCAGACCGAACCAAACGGGCCAGAAACGTGGCGACCAAAACGTGGTGAGTGAAACGGCTTTGTCTTGCATGAGCCGTTGGAGTCTAACCGCGTGGACCACCAGCCCCAAGTTTTTGTCCTCGCGCTCACGGTATAATGCCGCGATACTTTGATTTTATTGGCAAAGGCTGTGCTGCATGAGCGTTTCGGTTCCTGATTTTGGCGATCTGAAAATTGTCGTGGTGGGCGATTTGATGCTCGATCGCTATTGGCTGGGTGCGACGGATCGCATCTCACCTGAGGCCCCGGTGCCGGTTGTCCGTCTTAATGGCGCACAGGACAGGCCGGGCGGCGCAGCCAACGTCGCGGTGAACGTCGCGGCACTGGGCGCAAATGCGTCGCTGACCGGCCTTGTCGGCCGGGACGAGGCGGGCGATGCGCTCGTATCCCTGCTGGAAGTCGGCGGCATCGATGCGCGCGGTGTGATCCGCTCCGCTGCGCCGACCATTACCAAATTGCGCGTCCTCAGTCGCAACCAGCAGCTCATCAGACTCGATACCGAAGACTTGAGCCATGCCGCGCCGGACAGCCTGATGGACGCGTTCTGCGCGCAACTTGATGGCGCTGACGTGGTCATTTTGTCTGACTACGCCAAGGGGACGTTGGCCCAGTGTAGCGCGATGATTGCGGCGGCTCGCAAGCGCCACATTCCGGTTCTCGTGGATCCCAAGGGCGCCGATTTCGAGCGCTACCGTGGCGCCAGTTTGCTGACACCCAATCAAGGTGAACTCGAAGCAGTTGTTGGTGCGTGCACCAGTGACGATGAACTGGTCGCGCGCGCGGCGACCTTGCGCCGCGATCTCGAGTTGGGTGCATTGCTCGTCACGCGGTCGGCGCGCGGCATGACGCTCATTGACGACCGCGATCAGGCGCATCATTTGCCTGCCGCCGCACGCGAAGTGTTTGATGTGACGGGTGCGGGCGATACGGTCATTGCCGTGCTGGCCGCCGCGATCGCTGCCAAGCGACCACTGCCCGAGGCGGCCAGC
>CAYGSQ010000559.1:0-2841 GCA_964352435.1 uncultured Gammaproteobacteria bacterium
TTGCCGATGCGGTGGTCGCGATTGTCGAACGAAGTGTGATGGCTTTTTCGTCTACGGCGCAGGGCGACGAATGGATCGAACTGAACGGGCAGGTCGTGACGGATCAGATTCGCACCTAGCAGTGCGGTGAATGGGCGTCGCGAGTCGCAGCAGTACCCGCCGTTCGGGATGCGCTTGTTGCTAAGCAACACGCGTTTGCCAGGGCGCCGGGTTTGGTCGCCGACGGTCGGGATATGGGCACGGTTATTTTCCCCGATGCCGCGCTCAAAGTGTTCCTGACCGCGAGCGCCCATGAACGTGCCCAAAGAAGGCATAAGCAGTTGAAGCAAAAGGGTATTGGTGGTACCTTTTCGGCCCTTTACGAGGACATACGTCGGCGGGATGAGCGCGATGCAACACGCGCGGTCGCCCCGTTGGTACCGGCAGACGATGCCCATGTTGTTGATACGACGTCGTTAAATATCGGCGAAGTTTGCGACATCATCGTCGATCTGATCGGAAAGTCCGAGATAAAGTAAGTACGGCCACAAATGGATTTGAGGCCATGTTTGGCAACCCGTCAGTAGCAGGAGCGACCGACGGAGCTGTTTTTTTAACGGGCATATGCCCAGGACCTACAACATCATGTCAGAGAATTTTGCGGAGTTATTTGAAGAGAGTATCGCCAGTCACCAGATGAAGGCGGGCACAATTTTAAGTGCCACCGTGGTGACGGTGAATTCCGATGTCGTTATTGTTAACGCAGGCCTCAAATCGGAGGCGGTTATTCCAGCGTCCCAGTTTTATAACGAAACGGGCGATATGGAAGTGGTCGTCGGCGACGTGGTCGAAGTCGCGCTGGACTCATTTGAAGACGGATTCGGTGAAACGAAGCTGTCGCGTGAGAAGGCCAAACGTGCTCGCACGTGGACGCATCTTGAGAAAGCGTTTGAAGACTCGGAGATTGTGAACGGCGTTATTAATGGTCGGGTCAAAGGCGGTTTCACCGTCGAGGTCGACAACGTTCGCGCCTTCTTGCCGGGTTCACTGGTCGACATTCGTCCAGTTCGCGACCCAGGTTATCTCGAAGGTAAATTACTCGAATTTAAAGTGATCAAGCTTGACCAGCGTCGCAATAACGTCGTGGTTTCACGTCGTGCGGTGGTCGAAGAAGAATACAGTTCAGAGCGCGAAGCGCTGCTCGACTCGCTTCAGGAAGGCAACCAGGTCAAGGGTATCGTCAAGAACCTGACCGACTATGGTGCATTCGTGGACTTGGGCGGCATCGACGGTCTGTTGCACATCACTGACATGGCGTGGAAACGCGTCAAGCATCCTTCCGAAGTCGTCAACGTGGGCGATGAAGTGGAAGTCAAAGTGCTCAAGTTTGACCGCGAACGTTCGCGCGTTTCACTGGGTATGAAGCAGTTGGGTGCGGATCCATGGCAGGCGCTTGCGCGTCGCTATCCGGCCAACACGCGTCTGTTTGGTAAGGTCACCAACATTGCGGACTACGGTTGCTTTGTTGAAGTGGAAGAGGGCGTTGAAGGCCTGGTCCACGTGTCCGAAATGGACTGGACCAACAAGAACGTCAACCCGTCGAAAGTCGTACAGATTGGCGACGAAGTTGAAGTTATGGTCCTCGAAATTGACGAAGAACGTCGTCGTATTTCGCTCGGTATCAAACAGTGCAAATCGAACCCATGGGCCGAGTTTGCGGCGGTCTACAACAAGAACGACAAGGTCAACGGTCAAATCAAATCGATCACCGACTTTGGCATCTTCGTGGGCCTCAACGGCGAGATCGACGGTCTGGTTCACTTATCTGACCTGTCATGGGATCTGCCGGGTGAAGAAGCCGTACGCAATTACACCAAGGGTCAGGAAGTGGAAGCTGTTGTGCTGGCCATTGACCCTGAGCGTGAGCGTATTTCGCTGGGCATCAAGCAGCTTGATCGCGATCCTTTCTCGACCTACCTGGCCGAGAATCCCAAGGGAACGCTGGTCACCGGTGTCGTGCGTGAAGTTGACGCACGCGGTGCAGTCATCGACCTGGCCGACGGCATCGAGGGCTACCTGCGGGCGTCCGAGTTGTCGCGCGATCGGGTGGAAGATGCGCGCACGGTGCTCAAAGTAGGTGAGGAGATTGAGTCTCGCTTTACGGGCGTCGACCGCAAGAATCGTCGCATGTCCTTGTCTGTCAAAGCCAAGGAAGTGTACGAGGAAGCAGCAGCAGTAGAAGAGTATGGCAGCACGTCTTCGGGCGGTACCACGCTCGGCGATTTGCTCAAAGACAAGATGTCGGGACAGGAGTCCTGATAGTGACATAACCTGCCGGTGCTGGCGGTATGCTCGGGATGCTGTGTATCCTGAGCATATCGCCCGCCGGTCGGTTATCTGGCACGTGTTCGCTTGACCGTAGATCAAGCGCAGGAGAATAAAAGGCGTAGCAATGACCAAATCTGAACTCATCGAAGCCATTGCCCGGAAGCAAAAACACTTGCCGGCAAAAGATGTTGAACTGGCCGTTAAACACCTGCTCGAGTTAATGAGCGATTCTCTGGCTCAGGGCAACCGTATCGAGATCCGCGGCTTCGGCAGCTTTTCATTGCACTATCGGCCGCCACGTTTGGGTCGCAACCCCAAAACGGGCGAAGCCGTTGCACTGGCAGGTAAGTACGTGCCGCATTTCAAACCAGGCAAAGACCTGCGCGAACGTGTCAACGACAACAAGCACCTCGAAATAAAGAACTGATTTAACGCCCGTTCGCGGCGTGCCGCACAACACAGTTGTTTCCATTAACGCGCGGTGCGTGACCCGCGCGGATGCATCGCTATGTGTTGCGGTCTGGTAATATGAAT
>CAYGSQ010000560.1:0-488 GCA_964352435.1 uncultured Gammaproteobacteria bacterium
GATACGATCGCCAAGCAGTGCCCCGCCGGTGCGCCGACGCGTTGGGTCAACGGCCACGACCGCAACGCGGCGCTCCGGGAACGCCTGCAAAAATCGATTGAGCACCTCGTCGGTCACGCTCGACTTGCCGGCGCCACCGGTGCCGGTAATGCCAACCACGGGCACGTTGCCTGAACGCAACTGCCAGCTCTTGCGCATCGCGCTCAGCTCGGCATCGTCATACAAACCTTGCTCAATTGCGGAGATGGTGCGAGCACGCGCAATATCGTCTTCGCCCGCGACGCGTTCTGCCGGCCGCCGCGCCTTGTGCGTGCGCGCGACCAGATCCTGAATCATGGCCTCGAGCCCCAGCGCCATCCCATCGTTCGGGTGGTAGATACGCTCGACGCCATACGCGATCAGTTCCTGAATTTCTTCCGGCGTTATCGTGCCGCCGCCGCCGCCAAACACGCGAATGTGCTCCGCGCCGCGCTCGCGCAGCATGTCGA
>CAYGSQ010000560.1:498-2840 GCA_964352435.1 uncultured Gammaproteobacteria bacterium
GAAATATTCCATGTGGCCGCCCTGGTAGGAGCTGACCGCAATCCCGTCGGCGTCTTCTTGCAGCGCCGCGTTGACGACGTCGGCCACGCTGCGATTGTGCCCCAGATGGACAACTTCAACGCCCTGCCCCTGAATGAGCCGGCGCATGATATTGATCGCGGCGTCGTGGCCGTCAAACAGCGAGGCCGCCGTGATAAAGCGCAAGGGCGCCCCACTTTTCGTGGCGGCAGTGCCGGGGACATGGGTGGCGGGTCGGCTCATACACAGGGCTCCAGATGATCTTGCGCGGCCGAACAGTATAGCGAATTCGGCGTTTTCTTGGGCTAGATGCCGCGCTTGGCGAGGGCCAGTGTTTTGTGCGCACCGGTCAGATGCGGCCGATCCAGCATCTGACCGTCAAGCGAAACGGCGCCGGCGCCCGGCGTGGCGGCAAATGCATCAACAATCGCCTGCGCGCGCGCAATTTCTGCGGCCCCCGGCGTCAGGGCCTCGTGAATAACCTCCACTTGCGCAGGATGAATGGCCAACTTGCCGGTGAAGCCAGCCTGACGGGCGGCTTTGGCGTTGCGCCGCAAGCCGTCCGCATCACGAAAATCCGCGTGCAAGGTATCAATCGCCTCGACGTTGGCCGCGTGCGCGGCGAACAAAGTCAGGCTGCGGACTATCTCAAAGGGGGGCAACCAGTTGCCCTCCTCGTCACGGCGCTCGCTGGCGCCAATGGCGGCACCGAGATCTTCGGCCCCCCACGTCAATCCCACCAGGCGCGGAACGCCGACGGTATAGCTTTGGAGTGTAAATACGGCGCGCGCGGTTTCCGTCACAATGGGCAAAATTCGCGTACTGCCGCGCTCGATGCCGTGGGTCTGTTCCTGCGCCGCCAAGGCCGCACCCAACGCGATGACATCCTGCGACGATTCCGACTTGGGCTGCACGATGCCCGCGGGCGCTGCCGCCATAATGACATCCAGATCATCGGCCGCAAGATCACTACCCCAAGGATTGATCCGAACATAAATCGTGCTCTTCGCGGTGTCACGATGCGCGCGGACAAAGTCGGTCACCAGTGTCCGCGCTGCCGCCTTGTTTTGTGGCGCAACCGCATCTTCCAGATCCAGAATCAGTGCGTCCGCACCGACACCCAAACTTTTTTCAAGCTTGCGCTCGCTGTCGCCGGGTACAAATAGCCACGACCGATGCATCAGGCGTCCTTGGGCAAACGCAGCATCAGCGCCGAACGTTTGCAGATGCCCACGAGGTCGTCATCCTGATTGTAGGCGCGGTGCTCGAAAATCACGATGCCGTTATCGGGCCGCGACTTACTGTCGCGCAACTCCAGCACTTCGGTCTCGATGCGAATGGTGTCACCGTGGAACAGCGGTTTGGGAAAACGCACTTCATCCCACCCGAGGTTGGCGACCGTCGTACCCATGGTCGTGTCGCCCACGGAAATGCCGACCATGAACGACAAGGTCAGGCAGCTATTTACCAGGCGACGGCCAAACTCTGTGTGCTCGCGACAGTATTCCTTGTCGAGATGCAGGGCCGCAGGGTTGTGCGTCATTGCGCTGTGAAACGTATTGTCCGCTTCGGTGATGGTGCGGTGCAGGTCATGCTTGAACACCTGACCCACGACGAATTGTTCATAGTATTTTCCAGCCATGGGGCATTATCACCGCCCGGGTGATTGATCGCCAGTGCCAGACCGCGTCACAATGTGGCTCGCCTGAAGAAACCGGACATGCCATGACCTTCATACTCGCTCTCGATCAGGGAACCACCAGCTCGCGCGCAATCGCGTTTGATCATGCGGGACAGTCCTGCGCCGTTGCCCAGCGCGAATTTGCACAGCATTTTCCGAGCGATGGCTGGGTTGAGCACGACGCTATGGAAATTTGGGAGAGCCAGCTGGCGGTCGCGCGCGAGGTGGTCGAGAACGTCGGTGCCGACCAGATCGCCGGCATCGGGATCAACAACCAGCGCGAGACGACCATTGTGTGGGAGCGCGCCACCGGCAAACCCATCCACCGGGCCATCGTCTGGCAGGACCGGCGCACCGCGGCGTTTTGCCAACAGCTGATCGACAACGGCCATGAAGCACTGATTCGTGAACGCACCGGTCTGGTCGTCGACGCGTATTTTTCCGGCAGCAAGATTCGCTGGCTGTTAAACAAAGTGGACGGCGCGCGCGCGAAAGCCGAACGCGGCGAACTGGCCTTCGGCACCGTCGACAGCTGGCTGATCTACAATCTGACCGGTGGTGAGCGGCACGTGACCGACACCTCCAACGCGTCGCGCACCATGCTGTTTGATATTCACACGGGCGAGTTTTCCGACGAGTTGCT
>CAYGSQ010000561.1:0-2837 GCA_964352435.1 uncultured Gammaproteobacteria bacterium
CGCTGCAAGCGTGCATTCCATAACGCCCACTTTTGTAACGCCGGGACGAAATCAACTGAATTGCGGCCAACCAGTTTTTCCTGGGTGCCAAACAAAAAACGCTGTTCGCGCGTGGCCTGACGAATTTCGCCCAGGCTCTCGTAACTTTCCGTCAGCTTTTCCACGATGGGCGCTTGGTCGGGATTGAATATGCCCTCGGTGCGATGCGTGATGTCCTTGGCACGCATATAGTTCGAGACGGCTGCCTCATGATCGCCGGCACCGGCCAACACTCGACCCATTCCCACCAGCGGATCGAGCAACTCGCGTGCGAACGGACCCATGCGCCGCTCGGCCAGTTTGATCGCCTCACCAAACGACTTGGCCGCAAGCTGCGGCTGGCCGGCCGATTCGTAGGACAGGGCCTGACGCAAAAGCGGCTCGAACACTTCGGGCGCGCCGTCACCAAATTGCACAGTGGCATCGGCCACCCACGTCGTCGCGATGTCGGCAGCTTGCTCAAAATCGCCTGCGGCCGTCACCCGCTCCCATTGTTTTTCATAGCGGAATGGTTCCGGCGCATCGGTGTTGCTCGCCACCGCGTTTTCATCTTGTGCAACTGGCTCCTGCGCATCCTGCGCGGCGACGATTGTCGCGCCAGATGCTAACGTCACTAACATCAGTGATGCGAACCATTTGCTCGTGAAACCCGTGCTCATACTGGTCACTCCGTCAATCGATGATCTTGATTTTTTGGCCCGGAACCGGCTCGCCTTCCGGGTAAAGGTTATTTAGTAAACGCAGCTGCTGCTCGGCGTATTGGTCCATGGGCGACGCCGTCGCCAGTACGCTCATCGTCGTGCCCGCGTTGGCTTCGATAACCCGCACAACACCGGGTTTGGCGCTGCGTGCAGACTTGTCGTCGAGCAGCCGCAGACTCTTGATGGTGGTCATGATCTTGCCGTCATCGCGCGTTCTGTTTTCCGTGCTGCGTGTCACGCCTGCGAACACGTACGCGCGGTCGCGGTCGCGCACGACGGCATAGCGCACCGGACGTCGACCAAAGGGCGAATTGGCGTTGGGTGCGATGGCCGTGTAACCGTTGAGACCATCGGGCGACACCGAGCGTCCGCCTTCCACGTCCTCAATACCGATCTTGTCTCGCAGAATGTCGACCGGGCTCAGGCGTTCCTTGACCGGCTGCGCGGTGATCACCAGCAAACTGTTTCTGTCCGGCGAAGTCGCCGTCAGACGCCCCGGTACATCGTCAATTTTCCAGCCCGCAGGGAAGCGCAGTCCGATACCCAAGCCGCCATGACGAAACTCCTGATCACGCACGACGCCGCCAGCTTTAATGCGCCCAAATGACATGCCGTCGACGTGCGCCAAAAAGACATCCCGGTTGACCGGACGCGTATTGCCCGTGCCCAGGTTATCGGCCGCCTTGACGACCTCACGCAAGCGCGTATCGGAACTGGGATGCGAGGCGAACACACCGTGATACACGCGCGGCTCGCGCCCTTCCTGCTCTGCGCGTTCAATTTCAAACAACTCCTGATTCTTGAGGATGGTGACGACATCGATCATGGCTTGCGAGTCGTAACCGACGCGGACCAGATAAGCGGCACCAAGCTCATCGGCCTCAAGCTCCATGTCCCGGCCATAGCCGCTGACAAACGCCCCGCCGAGCAAACCGGTCAGCGTGGAACCTGCCGCGCCGGTGGTCGCACCGGCGACCGAGCCCAGAATGTTGAGCAAGGTGGTGCTGCGATGCTGGCGTACGGCGTGACGCGCGGTGATGTGGCCAATCTCATGCCCAAGCACGGCCGCCAGCTCGGCTTCGGAATTGAGATAGGAAAGCAAACCGCGAGTGATGTAAACGAACCCGCCGGGGACCGCGAATGCATTGATCTCCTCGCTGTCGAGGACGGTGAACACGTAGCTCAGATTAGGCCGGTCGCTGTTATCCGCCAGTTCATTGCCAATACGTTCGACGTAGGCCTGCAGGTCCGGATCGAGGTAGACCCGATACCTTTGCATAATCTGGGGATGGGTTGCCCGCCCGAGCTGAATTTCTTTTTCCTCGGACATAAACACAAAGTCGGTGCCGCCCGTCGCGGGGTTGGACGCGCAGCCGGCCAACACCGAAATGGCCAGCACGCCGGCCAGCATACGAGCAAACGCCTTGGTGGCGTGCAACGTCTTTTTTACATCGTTATGCATGAACGCTCCTGTACTTACCGGCTGCCGCCAGTGTCCTGGACTCTCACCAAAGTATACCAACATTCGTAGATCAAACGATCCCAAGACGATAACGGCGATCATTGGTATAAAAGTAATTGAAGTGTATGGAAAAATACAGGGTCTAATTGTCGTAAAAACAGCCAGCAGGTTGACGATCGACGGATTTATTCCAAAAATGACGCAGCGCAATGTTACGCTCGTGTTTGTCATGCGCCGGCGAAAGCTGGCACTTTATTATGCTGCACGGCCTGCTTGGCACTAGGGAGCCGGATCGAGCGCCAATCTTTGTTTGAGGAAAACCATGCCGGACTTTCAGAAAATCCTGGTCGCGAACCGCGGTGAAATCGCCATTCGCGTTATGCGTGCTGTCAATGAACTGGGCAAGAAAACGGTGGCGGTTTACGCCGAGGAAGACAAACTGGGTCTGCACCGGTTCAAGGCGGATCAGGCTTTTCGCATCGGTGAGGGTCTCGGGCCGGTCGCGGCCTATCTGAGTATCGACGAAGTCATCCGCGTGGCATTGCACGCCGGCGCGGATGCGATTCATCCGGGCTACGGATTACTCTCGGAAAATCCGGCGTTTGTCGATGCCTGCGATGCAGCCGGTATCGCGT
>CAYGSQ010000562.1:0-302 GCA_964352435.1 uncultured Gammaproteobacteria bacterium
TCCGGTGCGCGCCGCTTCGGCTGGTCGCCGCAAGAAGCCATTGGCAAAATTCTGCGTGAGCCAATGAGCCGCGAGCTCGATTCGTTCATCAATCGAGAAGTCATTGGCGTGATTCCGGACGTGCACTTTTCTTCGTTGCACAGCGAGAAAAAGGCCACGGTTTACGCTGAACCAAACGAACGCTATGGACGACGAATCTCTGCGAAGATCACCGCACGCAATCCGGACGCCGCGCTGGCGCATTTTGAACAGGTCTGGGCGAAACTTTTGCCGGACGAGCCGCCGTCCTGGGAATTTCTCGA
>CAYGSQ010000562.1:312-2827 GCA_964352435.1 uncultured Gammaproteobacteria bacterium
GTATCGCAGTGAAAAACATCAGGCTCAGATGTTTGGCATGTTCTCTGCGTTCGCAATCTTTGTTGCGACTCTCGGTTTGTTCGGACTGGCGTCCTTTACTACCGAGCGCCGCACGAAGGAAATCGGCATACGCAAGGTCATGGGGGCGTCGGTAAAAGATATTGTGATGCTGTTAACCTCCGACTTCACCAAATTGGTCGTTGTGGCCAACGTCATCGCCTGGCCGCTTGCCTTCTACTTTATGCGCAGCTGGCTGAGCAATTTCGCCTATCAGGCGCCCTTCGCAAAATGGGGCTGGCTGTTTATTGCCAGCGCACTGGCCGCACTCGCGGTTGCATGGCTGACCATAGCCCTGCAGGCCGGGCGCGCGGCCCGAGCACGTCCCGTGCACGCCTTACGCTACGAATAGGCTTGATTGATAACTTGGCCCGCAAGCTGCAATGCAACATTGCACGGCGGGCCGCGTCAAAGCGTCGCCGCCTGCGGCGCATTGGGATATATTCAGGCCCAACGTGGTCTACAAGACCCAAGTCGAAAGAGATCGGCGGTCATCGAAGTACAAAAGCGTGCCTGCGCGGCGCCTACCCTTGGGGAACGGCGCGCACAAGACGTGGCGCACGCATCGGGATTAAACACTTCTGATTTTTTCACATCTAAGTCAGATTATTCACCAGACGCACGTATGTGCGCACGGCGGGGAGCAAGTATGGACAGGCGGGATTTCATAAAAGTATCGGGTATGGGTGTTGGCGCAATGATGTTGCCCATCACGGGCCGGGCAATTGCGGCACAAGAGCTGTTGTCGCCGGCCGACCTCAAACTCAAACGGCAGCTGGCCGACGCCGCGCTGACCGCGGCCAGGAAAGCCGGCGCAACCTACGCCGACGCACGTATCGGACGCTATCTAAATCAGTTCGTGGTTACGCGCGAAATGAAAGTGCAGAACATCGTCAACACAGAGTCCGCCGGTGTTGGTATTCGCGTTATCGTCAATGACACTTGGGGCTTCGCAGCCACCAGCGACATGACCCCGAAAGCCGTTGCCGCCGCCGCCACGCAGGCCGCTGAGATCGCCAAGGCCAACTCAAAGTTTCAGACCAACCCCGTGATCCTCGCACCGGTCAAAGGTGTGGGCGAAGTGTCATGGGCCACGCCAATCAAAAAGAACGCGCTCGCCGTGCCGATTAAAGACAAAGTCGACATGCTGATGGAAGCCAACAATGCCGCGCTTGAAAACGGCGCCGACTACGTCAACAGCATTTTCTATCTGGTCAACGAACAAAAGTACTTCGCCAGCACCGACGGCTCCTACATCGATCAAGACATCCACCGGGTGTGGTCGCCAATGACCATTACGGCCATTGATAAAGAGTCGGGCAAGTTCCGTACGCGCAACGGGCTCAGCGATCCCGTGGGCATGGGCTGGGAGTACTTCGACGGCAATGAAAGCGACAAGATCAAAGGCGTGACCACACGCTATCGCAACAGCTATGACATCGTCGAAGACGCCATGGCAGGTGCCAAACAGGCACGCGCCAAACTGACGGCACCGTCGGTGAAGCCGGGCAAATATGATCTCGTGCTCGATCCAACGCACCTCATGCTGACCATTCACGAATCGGTCGGCCACCCGCTGGAACTGGACCGTGTGCTTGGCTATGAAGCCAACTACGCCGGCACCAGCTTCGCCACGCTCGACAAATGGCGCAGCGGTGACTTCCAGTACGGCAGTGATCAGGTCACGTTGTTTGCCGACAAGACCCAACCCGGCTCGGTCGGCGCCGTAGGCTATGACGATGAAGGCGTACCAACCAAACGCTGGGACCTGGTGAAGGACGGCATTCTCGTTAACTACCAGGCCATCCGCGATCAGGTACACATCATTGACCAAAAAGAGTCGCACGGTTGCTGTTACGCGGACAGCTGGTCCAGCGTGCAGTTCCAGCGCATGCCCAACGTGTCACTCGCACCGGGCAAAGAAGAGTACAGCGTCGATGACATGATCAGCGATGTAGAAGACGGCATTTATATTGTGGGTCGTGGTTCTTACTCCATTGATCAACAGCGCTACAACTTCCAGTTTGGCGGTCAGCTGTTTTACGAAATCAAGGAAGGCAAGATCACCGAACAAATCGAGGACGTGGCTTACCAGTCCAATACGCAGGAGTTCTGGAACGCTTGTTCGAAAGTGTGCGACGAGCGCGACTATCGCCTCGGCGGCACATTCTTCGACGGCAAGGGCCAGCCCGGGCAAGTCAGCGCCGTGTCGCACGGTTGCTCGACGACGCGCTTTGACGGCGTCAACGTCATCAACACAGCGCGCAAGCTCGGCTAACGCCCCGTCCTCGCATTACAGATTAATTAGGTGAAATCATGGCTATTTTGAGCAATAACGAAGCAAAGAGCATTTTGAAGAAGGTGATGAAGCTGTCCAAAGCCGAGGGCTGCGAAGCCAACCTCAGCGGCACTGTGGGCGGTAATATTCGCTACGCGCGCAACTCGGAGAGTACGCCAG
>CAYGSQ010000563.1:0-2826 GCA_964352435.1 uncultured Gammaproteobacteria bacterium
GACAAGGGTTACGGCGATGAAAAAATTGCCGCCAAGCCGTCCGCGCCAGCGTGTGGCCAGCAAAATGACCAGTACGAAAAAGCCAATCGCGGCCGCACAATAACTAACTACACCGACGCTAAGCATGCCCTACCTGCCCCGCATCAAAACGCGACACTGAAAAGTCTCGCCAATCAGCGAGCACCCGATTTCCACAACACGACCTCTGCCGTTTGCAGCATAACCATCAGGTCGAACAGCAGAGTCCGATTCTTGACGTAAAAGAGATCGTATTGAAGCTTTTCCAACGAGTCCTGTTCGGACGCGCCATATTCGTAGCACAGCTGCGCCCAGCCCGTGATGCCTGGCTTCACGTAGTGTCGTTCGCTGTAATAAGGGATTTTCGAGCTGAGTTTCTCCACGAAACTCGGGCGCTCCGGGCGCGGGCCTACGAAGCTCATTTCGTTGCGCAATACGTTGAAAATTTGCGGTAACTCGTCGAGACGGTACTTGCGAATCACGTTGCCAACGCGGGTGATTCGCGCGTCATTTTTCTTCGCCCATTGCGCGACGCCGTCACGCTCAGCGTCGGTGGTCATAGAGCGAAACTTCAGAACGTCGAACGTCTTACCTTTGAACCCGACACGCTTTTGCCGATACAGCACTGGCGCCGTCAAGCCGTCCTCCAGCTTGATCGCGATCACGACGCCCAGCATGAACGGCCATGCAAACGCCAACAGCGTAAGAGAGAAAAACACGTCGAAGATGCGGCTGAGCACAAGCTGAATCGGGCGACGATCAAAGCCGTCGGAATAAATTAGCCAGCTGGGATACAAAAGATCGAGCCGCACCTTGCCCGTTTCGCGTTCGAAAAATGACAGCGCGTCCGTGACGCGCACGCCACTGAGTTTGCAGTCGAGCAGTGCCGGGATATGCCCGCCGCGCCGACGGTCATCAATCGCCACCACAATTTCATCGACGTTTTTGTCCAGCGCAAAATCCGCGAGGGAACCGACGATATCGATGATCCGGTCTGACTCGACCTGAGGTACATCGTCATTGGCGCGTACGAAACCCACGACCGAAAAACCGCGTCGGTCAGAACGGCGTCGCAGACCCAGAATACTGGCCGCTTTTTCACCCGAGCCAAACACCAGAATTCGGCGTTTGAACATACCGTCGTCGGCCACCGAGAAGAAAATGGTGCGGACCAGCGAAATCAGAATGAAAGAAATCGCCAGCGCGAGTGCCAACGCGCCGCGACCCACGTACAGGGACGGCAAGAAATAGAACAGCAGTACCAGCGCACCACCACCAAACACAAAGCTGACGATGAGGCGAACCGCTATGCCGGAGCGACGTGGTCGCATCCTGGCGTGGTATAAACCCATCGCCGTCATGGCCAACATGATCACAATGCAAAAAAGCAGCGCCCGTGGCCACATTGCGCCGATCGAGTCGATTACGTTGTTCATATCGCCGCCAAAACGAAGATATGCGCGAGCGTAGACGCCGGTCAAAAGGGCCAGAAATTCGAGCACGATAAGCAGAAAAATCTGCATATGGACGTAATGATTGAGAATGCGGACGGCCACAATGATCCTTTTTAATTACCCGGCGCGACGGCGCCCCAGAGCATAGAATCCGCGATGCTAACGCAAGCGGACTTTCAATTATGTGAAATAACTCACAACACACCGGTTGCATCGCGACAAAAAGCCGATTCCGGTGCAGCAGCGAGCGTATTTAGCCCCAACCCGGGGTCCCTTACGGGCTCTCGGCGCGCACCAAACGGACCTTTATCGGCCAGTGGTCGGACACGCCAAAACCTGAGACCGGGTCAAATCGCTGCGGGGTACCCGCTCTTGTGGACTGTTGCGGCCACGCACGGGCAACCCGCGTCGCCTGCGGCTCAATGCGCCACGACCCGGCCCGCGTCAGGCCCGGAGAAACCAGAACCATGTCGAGAAACGACCATTCGTCATTGCGAGCGTAATAATACGTACCCTTGCAACCCTCGCACCCAAGACGGTGCGCGACGACCCAGTCACGCTCCACATGCTGATCCAGGATCCAGCTTTCAGCGCCGATGGTATTAAAATCACCGGCGGCGAACGCCGCGCGCCCAGCCGGTAAAGCGGCCAGCCGGGTCGCGAGATACTCATAGGACGTCACGCGCAACGGCGCCGGGTGAAATGGCGCGGGAAAATGTACGGCGAAGCCCGTGAGCAGTTCGCCATCGGGCAATTCGAAAGTGGCCTCCAACATGCCGCGCGTGTCTTTTTCGACTTTGGGATCCAGACCTTCGAACGGCGTTCGGTGCAATATCGGCGACCCATGCAAGGGCAATCTGGTTAAAAAGGCGACATCGATGCCGCGCACATCGTGCCCTTCCACAAGCACAACCGGCGCATAGCCGGCGGCGCCCAAATGATCGCGCCGCAGGCGCTCCACCACGGCGGCATTTTCGACTTCCTGCAAGACCAGAATATCCGGACCACGGCCGTCATCGCCGTTGGCCAGAATGGTCGCGGCCAGCGCCCGCAGCTTGCGCTCCAGCACTCCCTCATTCCAGTCCAGCTGCAAACACTGTTCGCGCCATGCCAGCACCGGCACCAGCGCGCACCGAGCGATGTGCTCGGGTGTCGACTTTTGCGCGGCGGGCAAGTACGTAAAATCGTCTTTGCCCGGATCATGGATGGTGTCGAACAAATTCTCGACATTGAACGTCATGATCGTAACCGACGCGGCGTCGTCCACCGCGCGCAGCGATGACGACGAACACCCTGTAAGACCAACCAGTGCAAGTACAAATCCGTAACGCAAGCTCATGGCGCAACCTCGTTT
>CAYGSQ010000564.1:0-2823 GCA_964352435.1 uncultured Gammaproteobacteria bacterium
TGGGCGCAAACACCCCGTGATAGCGGGTGAGGTTCACCCCCGGGCGCGGAATCAGGTTTAACACCGCCCCGTATTTTCACGACGGCAGCGCGGCGACGCTTGCAGACGTGTTTACCATAGCAGGCGGCAAAGTATTTGCCGCGGAAGATGGCGAACGTGCCGGCGGCGCCGGACTGGTCGACCAGTTTGTAGAACAAAATAACGACAACACCGTGCGCGGTGGCGCGTACGTTATTTTGAACAGCAGCGGTGCCAGCCTGACCTTTAACAACGTGGACGGCGGCGCGGGGGGCGTGGGTGCCGTGGAATTGCGCGCCAGCACGTACAACGTGCAGCCGATTGAACTACGCGTGAACGGCGTCAGTCAGATCATCGACCCACCCGACATGTTTAACGACCCCCGCTGGCGACTGACCAACTGGATTGCGGTGCGTTTTGAAAACGTCAATTTTTCTGCTGGCGCGACGAATCAGATAACGATTACGACGCCTAATCCAACGCCGTACATCGGCGTCGACGAGATCACCGTGACGCGCCCCACCGAGCTGCAACTCGGCAACTCGCATACCATTGTGCAGACATTGGGCGGTCAGGAGCGCGACGCACTGCTGAACTATTTGCTGCAATTTGAAGGCGCGGATGTGGGCGTGGACAGTGATGGCGACGGTGTCGCGGATGACGCCGATAATTGTACGCTGACCGCCAACCCGGGGCAGATTGACAGCAATGGCGACGGTTACGGCAACGCTTGCGATGCCGACATCAGCGGGCCCGACCAGATGGACGACTGCGTCGTGAACGTGCTGGATCTGGCCAGCTTTCGCCTTGCCTTCTTTGGGACACCTGGCGCGGCGAACTGGAATGCCGATGCGGATTTAACGGGCACCGACGGGGCCCCGGATGGGGTCGTGAACGTCGTGGATCTGGGGCGCTTGCGCACGCTATTTTTCGCACCACCGGGTCCAAGTGCTCTGTCTCAGGCGTGTACTCCGTAACGAGGTTTCATTGGCCCCGCGTTGCGGCGTGGGCGAACGAAGGCTTGTTTTGTATCACTGTTCACAACCGTTGTGTTGTTTCCACATGACGGGATCGTGACCTTGTGGAATGTCGTCGCATGGATTGCCCGCGCCATATCCCCTGAGCTTGTAATAAGCCGCCACCTGCTGCTCGGTCAAAATGCCCGGCGTTTTCAAATGCGACGAAAGATGAACAAAGCGCAATGCCGAGCGGATTGTTTCGATGCCATCGAGAATACCGGCTAATTCATCTTCGGTGGGCAGGCCAGATTGAAAGCGCTCATCCAGTGCGGCCTCCAACTTGATCAGTTGCCCACCCAAAAATATCGCATCCGTCTTCATGCTGTCATACACAGCCTGAATTTGTTGGGTTTGCTCGGCGGACAGGTCGAGCTCGTCCTGTAGCTCGAGAACGTGTGCCGGCCCGGGCAGGCCGTTGAGTTCTGCCACTTTCGCCAAGCCCCAACCATCGCCGCGCTTGAGCTGCGCAATGTCATCGGGCGACAGGCTTTTGATCGCACGTTGCTCCTGGCCGACGTACTTTGATCTATTTGCATGTTCGCTGGCCCAGCTTTGCGCTGTGGCAATAGCGAGCAGTGCTGCTGAGATCAGGATGTGATGAATGCGCATCGCGGTTCTCCAAAATTTGCCGGATTATAGCAACCGCAAAAGGGTGATGCACCGCCCACGTTCGGCTAAACTAGCGTGGTTGGCGCGGATGGCGCACGGAACGCTGCGCAGGCCAATCACGACTGCGCCACTTGCATAAGGAGTACAGGCCATGGAAAACACCTCGAAGGAAAAGCGCCGTCTGATGATGCGCTTCGATCAAAACGTCCGTGAAATAAATCGCGCCGTCATTAATCCGCTGATTGAAACGCTGAGTCTTAAGGAACTGGAGCCCATCATGCGCATGGTCGCGCACGCCAGAGCCGACTACTTGCGAGTACTCATGGCACTAGCGGACGACACGCAGGGACAAGCAACACCCACGGATGTGGGCGAACTAAAAACAGCGCGCGAACGCTATGAAGAATTAATTGCGGCGGTCGGCGCACTCGAAACAATGATTGAGCGCGGTTACGTTGATGTGAGTAACGCACCCGGCTGATTGGGCCGCGCTCGCAATAAATACACTCAATCGTGCAACGCGACGGGTGGCAATTAATCGCTACCAAGTGCTCGGGCTGTGTGTTTGATGCGCGACTGAATACGGCGTTCAAGACACTGATTGCGCCGCCCGCCACTGCCACCAGAAAACCAAAAACCACGCCTGCATCAGTAACGCAAAATTCCATTCAATGATGTTCTCGGCCTGATTATCCGCCAGCGCAAATTTGCCCAGAGGAATTTCTGCCAGACCGAGCAAAAGCATGACCAGGCACAGCGTGCCCAACAGCCAACGCAGGCCGGTAACCCGCGCGTGGCGCCACTGCGCGCGGCTGATCAACACCATCGCCGCAAACGTACCAATGAAATAGACGAACACACCGTAGCGCCGCATCAAGGCGTAGATCGGGGTCTCAGCACCCAGAAACACCACGTAAATTACGAGAAACACCGCGCCAAGTTGCCCCAGTCGACGGGGCCAGCGCAGGGTCGCCCGGCTTGCACCGTCGATCAATGGTTGACGCCAAAAATCCCACAGCAAAACTGCCTGCGGCAGCATAGTGAGCTTGAACAGAACATAGCCCGCGCCGTGGCGACCCGTTGAGCTGATTGACGTACAGCCGTCCAGGTAGGTGAAGCACAAGAGAATAGGAAGCATAAACGCCCTACTCGAAGTAGTCCACGTGAGTGCGTGACG
>CAYGSQ010000565.1:0-2810 GCA_964352435.1 uncultured Gammaproteobacteria bacterium
GGTAAATCAGCCCCAGGTCGACCACGTTAATGGGAATTTCGGGGTCGTAGCAGGTTTTCATCTGATCCCAAACTGCCAATTCAACGTCGTCGTCGCTGGCATTGTCCGGCAGCGTCGGCGCGGGCACCGGCTCTTTGCCCAGCGCATCGGCATCCGGACCGGCGATGCGGAACAGGCTGCCTTCAACATAAATAGTAAAGCTGCCGCCCAGCGACTGCGTGATGTAGCCCACCGAGCCTTCAGGCAGCGTGACTGCATCGCCCGACGGGATGAGGACGCCGGGACAGTCGCGATGGAGTGTGAACGGTTCGCTGTTGTGTTGATGCATGATCTATTCCGTACTGGCGCTGTTGGTGTCGGGGCTGAGCGCGGCGTGCAGTGCGTGCCAGCTCAGATTGGCGCACTTTATGCGAGATGGGTATTGACGCACACCACCCAGTGCCGCGAGTTTGCCCAGTGCGTCGAGATCTGCCTGTTCACCCTGATCGGTGAATAGCTGACGCATCCGTTCAAACAGCGCCTCCGCCTCGTCCACATTTTTGCCAATGAGCGCTTCGGTCAGCATCGACGCCGAGGCTACACTGATGGCGCAGCCGCTACCCTCGAATGCGACATCGCGAATCGTATTGCCGTCCACCGTCAAATACAGGCAGAGCTTGTCGCCACACAGCGGGTTGAAACCCTCTGCCTGGTGGGTCGGTGCCTCGATGCGGCGAAAATTGCGCGGACTACGATTGTGGTCAACGATGATTTCCTTGTACAGGTCCTGAACGTCCATCAGCCGAGTACCTCACGTACCTGGTCCAACGCTTCGGCCAAGCGATCGATATCGCTGCGCTGGGTGTAAATCCCGAACGACGCACGTGCGGTGGCCGGCACTTTAAAGTAATTCATGACCGGCATCGCGCAGTGGTGACCCGTGCGAATGGCAATGCCTTCGCCATCGACGATCGTGCCGATGTCGTGGGGATGAATGTTCTTAAGCTCAAACGACACGACGCCGCACTTGTGCTCTGCCGTACCGATAATGCGCAGATCCGGTGCGGCGAGCCGCTTATTGGCGTAGGCGAGCAAGTCGGCTTCGTGCGCGGCGACCGCTCCGGGTGCGAAGCTGCTGATAAATTCGCACGCCGCACCCAGGCCAATGGCACCTGAAATATTGGGTGTGCCTGCTTCAAACTTGTAGGGCACCTCGTTGTAGACCGTGCGCTCGAAGTCTACGGCCAAAATCATGTCACCACCGCCTTGCCACGGTGGCATGGCATCGAGGTGTTTGCGCTTGCCGTAGAGCGCGCCGATGCCGGTTGGGCCATACATTTTGTGGCCCGAGAACGCGTAGAAATCGCAATCGATCGCTTGCACGTCGACGTCAACATGGGGCATGGCCTGCGCACCGTCGACGACAACAAGCGCGCCCACCTCGTGCGCACGCCGCGTAATGTCAGCCACCGGGTTAACGGTGCCCAGCGCATTCGATACGTGCACAACACCGACGATTCGGGTGCGTTCGTTGATGAGAGAATAGAAATGATCGAGATCGAGCGCGCCCGTCTCGTCGATGCGAGCGACTTTCAACGTGGCACCGGTCTGTTCGCACACCAGTTGCCACGGCACGATATTGGAATGGTGCTCCATCCAGGAGATAACAATTTCATCACCGGCCTTGAGCGTGCTGCGTCCGTGACTTTGTGCGACCAGATTGATGGCTTCGGTGGTGCCGCGTGTGAAAACGATTTCGTGTTCGCTGCGCGCATTGATGAAGCGGGCGATGGTGGCGCGTGCGCCTTCGTACGAATCGGTGGCGCGCTGACTCAGGGTATGCACGCCACGATGGACGTTTGCGTGATCGTTGCATTCGTAGTGATTGACGGCGTCAATGACCGACTGTGCACGTTGCGCAGAGGCTGCGCTGTCCAGATAGATCAGATCCTTGCCGTGCACTTTCTGATGCAGAGCAGGGAACTGGGCGCGAACGGCGTCGATATCCAACCCCGCGGGTGTGACCACCTGGTCGGCTGCAACGCTCATGTCAAAGACTCCGTCAGATGTTCAGTCAGGTAGCCCGTCAACGTGCTTACGAGTGCGTCACGCAAGCTGTCGTCAAGGCCGTCGAGTGTCTGGGCTGCAAAAGCATTGAGCAGAAGGCGCTGCGCCGTGGTGGCGTCGATGCCGCGACTGCGCAGATAGAACATCGCCTGATCGTCCAACCGTCCGATGGTGGCGCCGTGAGAGCAGCGCACGTCGTCGGCGTAAATTTGCAGTTCGGGTTTGGTATCGATTTCCGCGCTGTCGTCGAGCAGAAGATTGTCGTTGCTTTGCGCCGAGGTGATGCGCTGCGCGTCGGGGTGCACAATGACTTTGCCGTTAAACACGCCGTGACCGGCCCGCGCAATAATGCCGCGATAGTTTTCGACGCTGTGTGTGTCGGGGCTCAAATGATCAATCGTGGTGTGATTGTCAATGAGCTGCGACTCACCGGCGACAAACGTGCCGCGCAGTGACACGCAGGCGCCGGGTGCGGCCAAACGAGCGTGCACGTCGTTGCGGGTCAAGGTCCCGCCGAGTGCGAGACTGTAGGCATCGACGCGCGCGTCGCGATCAATATGCATGTCGACTCGCGTGATGCTGTGACTGGCGCTGCGTTGGCGTGATACGTCGACGTAGCGCACGTGCGCGCCGGGCGTCGCGATAATCTCGGTGAGCGAATTGGCATAGCTGCCGCGACCTACGCGGCGCTCGATCAAGGTCACCTTGCTGTGCTTGCCTGCCACCAGCAGAACACGGGGGCTCGACAGGGCATTGGCCTGTTC
>CAYGSQ010000566.1:0-2803 GCA_964352435.1 uncultured Gammaproteobacteria bacterium
GGTCGATACCCGGGCGCAAAATTTTGACCACGACGTCGTTGCCGTCCTTGAGCGTGGCCGCATGGACCTGGGCCACCGACGCCGACGCCAGCGGCTCGCGCTCAAATGTGGCGAAAGTCTCCTCGACCGATGCGCCGAACGCGTCTTCAATTATGCTGGTGGCCACGGCGCTGTCAAACGGCGGTACGTCGTCCTGCAGCTTGGCAAGCGAGCGCGCAATCTCGGCCGGCAACAGGTCCGGGCGCGTGGACAGCGCCTGCCCAAACTTGACGAAGATCGGCCCGAGATCTTCAAGCGCCAGACGCAAGCGTTCGCCGAGAGACTTGCTGCGATCGGCCGATGACTTGGGTAACGCGCGCAGCGCATAGGACAGCGGCGGCTTCGGTTCGAGCGCATGCAGAATATCGTCGAGACCGTGTCGGCGCAGCACGCGGTAGATGCTAATCAGCCGGGCAACGTGACGCGGCCGGATCATCATCTGGCGTCTTCCCGGTTTTTCATGCGCGCGGCGGCGCGATCGACGTCGTCGCGCAAACGATCAACGTCATCGAGGAAATCGTCGGCCTCGGTTTTGGTGGGCAGGTCGCGACTCTCTTCGGTGAAGTACTCGGCAAAATCTTGCGTCATGCGCGTGCTGACGTCCTTGCCCCAGCCGAAAAAACTGCGGGCCGCGTCGCCGATGCGATGCGCCACACTGTCGCCCACGATGCGCGAGAGTTCTTCTTCCCAGTCGGGTTTGAGCAACTCGAACAAGCGCTGAAAACTCTGCGCAACGGCGGTGTCGCCATGAATGGTGACCCCCGTGCGACGTACGGCGCCGGCGTCCGCAGCACCACCGGCGAGCGACGCCAATGCCAATACCGAGCCACTGATGATCGCGGCCGGTTCTTCGTCGTAGTCGCTGTGCAGCGCCAGCCCGTCGTCCAGTGCATGGAAGTAAATGTTGAAACCCACGCCTTCGAGTTTGACGGCCAGCGTCTCGCCGTGGAGGTTGCGCAGGGCACGGCGGCCTTCACTGTTGTCTTTAAGCTGCCGGTTGAGCAAGCCTTCCAGAGGCTTGAGCAGCGCTGGTGTCGCACTCAAAACTTGTAACCCCGGTGCAGGGCGACAATGCCGCCGGTGAGGTTGTGATAGCGCGCGTCTTCAAAGCCCGCGTCCTGCATCATCTGCAGCAGCGTGTCCTGATCCGGATGCATGCGAATCGACTCGGCCAGATAGCGGTAGCTGTCTTCGTCATTGGCGACCAGCTTGCCAATCGCTGGCAGTACCTTAAACGAATACGCGTCATAAATTGGTGCCAGTCCCGGCAGCACCGGTTTGGAGAACTCCAGCACCAGTAGCTGGCCGCCGGGCTTGAGCACGCGGTACATCGAGCGCAGCGCCTTGTCTTTATCGGTGACGTTGCGCAGACCAAAGGCGATGGTGACGCAGTGAAACGAATTGTCGTCAAACGGCAGCTCTTCGGCGTTGGCCACCTCGAACGACACGTTGCCCACGATGCCTGCATCGATGAGTCGGCGGCGACCGTTTTCCAGCATGGCTTCGTTGATGTCCGACAAGATCACGTGGCCCTTGGGACCGACGCGTTTGGACATGGCGATAGTCAGGTCACCGGTACCGCCCGCCACGTCGAGCGCCTTTTGGCCAGGCTGCAGGTCGGTGTGATCGATGGTGAACTTTTTCCAGATGCGATGGATGCCCATCGACATCAGGTCGTTCATGATGTCGTATTTATCGGCGACCGAATCGAAGACAGAGCGCACGCGCTTGACCTTTTCGTCGCGCGCAACGTTTTCGTAGCCGAAATGCGTGGTGTCGTCGCTGTGTTGTTCGCTCATCAGGGTGTCCGTGAGGCGCCGGCGTCTGCCAGGCGTTGTAAATAGGATTGCCAATTCGTTTCGTGGTTTGAACCCAGATCGTACAGCACATCCCACGAATACAGGCCGCTGCTGTGCCCGTCGTCAAACACCAGCCGAATGGCATAGCTGCCCACCGGTTCGATGCGTGAGATGGCGACGTCCTGTTTGCCGACCTGCAGCACTTCCTGGCCGGGGCCGTGACCGCGCACTTCCGCTGACGGCGAGAAGACCCGCAGGTACTCCAGCGGCAGCTCAAAGTTCTGACCGTTTTCAAACGCCACGTGTAGCACACGGGCGCTTTTCTTTAACGTGATGTCGGTCGGCTGATGCTGCATTTACAGGATGTAGCGGGCCAGGTCTTCGTCCTGCACCAGCTCGCCCAGATGTTCGTCGACGTAGGCGGCATCGACGGTAACGCTGTGGCCGCTCTTGTCTGCCGCCTCAAACGAGACCGTTTCAAGCAGTCTCTCCAGGACCGTGTGCAGGCGACGTGCACCGATGTTTTCGGTGCGCGAGTTGACCTGAAACGCCACCTCGGCAATGCGCTTGACGCCGTCTTCAGCAAAGCTTAATTCAAGCCCTTCGGTGAGCATCAGTGCACTGTATTGTTCGGTCAGGCTGCAATCGGGTTCGGTCAAAATGCGCACGAAGTCGTCGCTGGTGAGCGCCTGCAGTTCAACACGGATGGGGAAGCGCCCCTGCAATTCGGGAATCAGGTCAGACGGCTTGGCCACATGAAACGCGCCGGACGCAATAAACAAGATGTGGTCCGTTTTGACCATGCCGTATTTGGTCGAGATCGTGCTGCCTTCCACCAGCGGCAGCAAGTCGCGCTGTACGCCTTCGCGTGACACGTCGGCGCCACCTTGCGAGCCGTCGGTGCGCCGCGCCACCTTGTCGATTTCATCGATGAACACAATGCCGCTTTGCTCGACGGCGTCGAC
>CAYGSQ010000567.1:0-1614 GCA_964352435.1 uncultured Gammaproteobacteria bacterium
CACGCATCCACACCGGTGAAGTCAAACGCGATGACGCGCTGATGGCCATCAACGAGATCATTGCACGCTAAAATTGGCCTGTTAATTTCGGCTATTTACGTTAAACTCGCGGTCTTCTCCGTGTAACTCGCGTCAAACCACATGGCCCAACTGTTATTGCTCAACGGCCCCAATCTCAACCTTCTGGGCAGCCGGGAGCCGCATCTGTATGGCAGCGAGACGCTGGACGAACTTTGCGCCGAGCTATCAAACATGACCGAGCAAGCTGGCCACGAACTCCATTGCTTTCAAAGCAATAGCGAGGGCACGCTGGTGGATATCATCCACGAGCACGCCGACACAGATTTCGCTTTGTGCAACTTCGGTGCATTTACCCACACAAGCATCGCACTGCGCGACGCACTGCTCGGCACCGAGTTACCGTTTATTGAAGTACACATTTCCAATGTGTACGCCCGAGAGTCTTTTCGCCACCACAGTCACTTTAGCGATATTGCCGTCGGCAGCGTTGTGGGACTGGGTACGTTCGGCTACGCCCTGGCATTGCAGGCCGCCCTGCACGCCGTTAGTGACAACGAGGAAACCTAATCCCGTGGACATTCGCAAAGTTAAAAAACTGATCGAGATGCTGGAAGATTCCGGCGTCCATGAAATCGAAATCACCGAAGGCGAAGAGTCCGTGCGCATCAGCCGCTACGCACAACCGCCTGCGGCACCGGCCGCACCAATGCATTACATGGCACCACCGGCCATGCCCGCAGCAATGCCGGCGCCGGCCGCCGCGCCGGCCGCTGCTCCTGCAGCGCCAGCTGCTGCACCGGAGCCGGTTGGGCACAGAGTCAAAGCACCTATGGTCGGCACTTTCTTTACCTCCCCCACGCCGGACGCCGCGGCGTTCGCCAAGGTCGGCACGCAGGTCAAGGTCGGCCAGACCTTATGCATCATCGAAGCGATGAAAATGATGAACCAGATTGAAGCCGACAAGGACGGGCGCGTTACACAAGTGCTGGTCGAAAACGGCGAACCGGTCGAATATGACCAGCCTCTTTTTGTGATCGAGTAGAAGGCGAAACACACCATGCTCGAAAAGGTCGTTATCGCCAATCGCGGCGAAATTGCTCTAAGAATATTGCGCGCCTGCCGCGAGATGGGTATTGCGACAGTTGCGGTGCACTCCACCGTCGATCGCACTTTGCCCCATGTGTTGCTGGCAGACGAATCCGTGTGCATCGGTCCGGCACAGGCCAAAGACAGTTACTTGAATATGCCGGCCATTATCAGCGCCGCAGAGGTCACCGATGCCTCAGCGATTCACCCGGGCTATGGTTTTTTGGCCGAGAACGCCAACTTTGCCGAGCGTGTCGAGAAATCAGGCTTCATTTTTATTGGCCCGCGCCCCGACTCCATCCGCAAGATGGGCGACAAGGTGACGGCCATCGAAGTAATGCGCGCCACCGGTGTTCCTTGTGTGCCGGGTTCTGACGGCGAGCTGGGCACCGATCTCGACGAGAACATCGCGATGGCCAATAGCATCGGCTTTCCGGTCATGGTCAAAGCGGCCGCCGGCGGCGGTGGACGGGGCATGCGTGTCGTGCACGACGCCGAGTCATTGGG
>CAYGSQ010000567.1:1624-2803 GCA_964352435.1 uncultured Gammaproteobacteria bacterium
TCATTGGGTGATGCACTATCGCTCACCCGCCAGGAAGCCACCAGCGCGTTCGGCGACGGCCGCCTGTACATGGAAAAATTTCTGACCACGCCGCGTCACATCGAAATTCAGGTGTTAGGCGACGAGCACGGCAACTGCGTACATTTGGGTGAACGCGACTGCTCTACGCAGCGTCGCCATCAAAAGGTCATCGAAGAAGCCCCGGCGCCGGGCATCACCGAAGAAGAACGCAATCGTATTGGTGCCGTTTGCGTCGATGCGTGCAAAGCCATGAACTATCGCGGCGCGGGCACCTTCGAGTTTTTGTACCAGGACGGCGATTTCTTCTTTATCGAGATGAACACGCGCGTACAGGTCGAGCATCCGGTAACCGAACAGATCACCGGCATCGACATCGTCAAACAACAACTGCGTATTGCCGCCGGCGAACCACTCGGCTTCACGCAAGACGACATTCACATCAAGGGCCACGCCATTGAATGCCGCGTCAATGCGGAAGATCCCGAGACGTTCCGCCCCTGCCCCGGCCTGATTAACAATTGGCATCCACCCGGTGGCCCGGGTGTGCGGGTCGACAGCCACCTCTACTCCGGCTACACGGTACCGCCCTTCTACGACTCGCTGATTGCCAAGATCATTTGCTCTGGCAGTACGCGCGAAGTTGCGTTGGCCCGCACGCGCAACGCGCTGGATGAAGCATTGGTTGAAGGCATCAAGACCAACATGCCGCTCATGCGTCGCCTGTGCGACGAGCCTGGCTTCGTCAAGGGCGGCATCGACATCCACTATCTGGAAACTCTGCTGCGCCAGCAGTGAGTCACACGCCCGGCACCGCGCAGCCAGCCATGGAGTGGCTTGAACTCAAGATCGGGCTTACTGCTGCCGACCCGCAGCCATTGGAGCTGTGCCTTGAAGCCCACGAAGCACTTGCCATTACATTGACGGACGCCGGCGACCAGCCACTGCTGGAACCTGGCGTCGGCGAAACCCCTTTGTGGCAAGACGTCACGCTCACGGCTCTATTTGAAGTCGGTGCCGACCGTGCAGCGATCGAGCAGGATATCGCGGCGCTAACTAACAGCCCGTGCCACTGGTCGGCGCTGGCCGATCGGCTGTGGGAACGGGAGTGGCTGACGCGCTTCAAACCCCAGCAGTTTGGTCAACGTTTGTGGATCATTC
>CAYGSQ010000568.1:0-1406 GCA_964352435.1 uncultured Gammaproteobacteria bacterium
GTGCTCAAAGCACTGGGTCTGAAACAAAGCGCGTTCAAGTTTGGTCACCACGCTGTGGCGGAGCCGGCACCCGGGCTCACGCTAATTAGCTCCTACCACTGCAGCCGTTACAACACGCAAACCAAACGCCTGACCGGTGACATGTTCGATGCGGTCATCGGCGATATGCGTGCGCGGGTTGAGCAGCTTCGCGCGAGCTAGAGGTGTCAAACGCAGCGCAAGACGGACCAGCAACCACCAAGGGCGAGGGTGTCACGAGCGACTTCGACGCGAAGCTGTTCGTCAAAAATTTGACTGAGCGGCCGGGCGTGTATCGCATGCTCGATGAGCAAGGTACGATTCTTTATGTCGGCAAGGCGCGCAACCTGCGCAAGCGGGTGGGCAGCTATTTTCGCGCGGAAATCGACGCGCCGAAAACACGCGTATTGATGAAACAGGTGCGCGGCGTCGAGACCACGGTGACCAACACCGAGGCCGAAGCGCTGATTCTCGAAGACACGCTGATCAAGACTCATCGTCCGCGCTACAACATCCTGTTGCGCGACGACAAGAGCTTTCCATACGTCAAGGTGTCCACCGAGCATGCGTTCCCGCGCGTGTCGTTTTACCGCGGGTCAACCAAGGGGCCGGGGCGCTTTTTCGGTCCGTTTCCGAGCATCCACGCCGTGCGCGACAGCGTGGGCATGCTGCAAAAACTGTTTCGTCTGCGGCCGTGCGAGGACACGTTTTTCGCCCGGCGGTCGCGGCCGTGCCTGCAGTATCAGATCAAGCGTTGCACCGCGCCGTGTGTGGGCAAGATCGACAAGGCGTCGTATGCCAAAGATCTGGCCAACGCAATGCTGTTCCTCGAGGGCAAGAGCCACGAGATTGTGGCCGATCTGGGGCGGCGCATGGAGGAATCGGCCCAAACTCTGGACTATGAATCGGCTGCGACCTATCGCGATCAAATAGCGCGCCTGAAGAAGGTGCAGGCCAGCCAGCACGTGGTGGACAGTCGGCGCGGCGATTTCGACATTCTGGCCACCACCAGCGACGGCGCGCTGCACTGTGTGGCAATTATTTACATTCGCGGCGGTCGCAACATTGGCAGTCGCAGTTATTTTCCGCGCGTGGTGGGTTCGACCCCGGCGGACGAGGTGCTCAGTGCCTTCATCGCACAGTACTATCTGGCGCGCGGTGCACCGCCCGAAATACTCGTGAGTGAGCCGCTGGCCGATGGCGCCTGGCTCGCGGCGGCGCTAAGCGAGAAAGCGGGCCGCAAGGTGCAGGTCAAAGCCCGGCTGCGTGGCGACCGGGCCGCCTGGCTTGATATGGCAAGGACCAACGCCGATCACGCCCTCACGTTGCGGCAAAACAGCAACAGCAACATATTGGCGCAGCTTGAGGCGGTCCAGACGGCGCTGGGC
>CAYGSQ010000568.1:1416-2795 GCA_964352435.1 uncultured Gammaproteobacteria bacterium
CCTGTCGGACATGCCCGAGCGCATCGAGTGCTTTGATATCAGCCACACCGGCGGCGATCAAACGGTCGCGTCATGCGTCGTTTTTTCGCGTGAAGGATTGCGCAAAACGGATTATCGCAAGTTCAATATCACGGGGATTACCCCGGGAGACGACTACGCGGCCATGGATCAGGTGCTGAAACGCCGCTATACGCGTGTCAAGCGCGGCGAGTCACCGGTGCCGGATATTCTGCTCGTGGACGGCGGAAAAGGGCAGCTTAAGCAGGCCGCCGACGTGATTGAAGAGCTGCAGCTCGACAACATCACGCTGGTGGGTATCGCAAAAGGCGTCGAGCGGCGCGCAGGGCACGAACAACTCTTCTTGTTTGGGCAAAAGCACCCTCTTATACTGCCGTCCGATTCAAGAGCCCTGCATCTTTTGATGCACGTACGCGACGAAGCGCACCGATTCGCGATAGCAGGCCATCGGGCCCGGCGAACAAAGCAGCAGACGCGCTCGGTTCTGGAAGATATTGCGGGCCTTGGCCCGAAACGGCGACGCACGCTGTTGCGCCATTTTGGCGGTCTCAAGGGTGTGCAGGACGCTGCGGTGGAGGATCTGGCGGCAGTTGAGGGCATCGGCCCGGCGTTGGCGCAGACCATTTATGACCATTTTCATTAATAACCGCGAGCCGCTACCTGCTGTTGCCGCCGCGCGAGGAAGGCTGTGAGAGATTTGCCCAACGCGCTGACGTGGCTGCGTATTGCCTTGATTCCGCTGTTTGTGCTGCTGTTTTTCCTGCCGGTTTGGTGGGGACGCCCGGCGGCCGCGGTGATTTTCGGCATCGCCGGCCTGACCGATTGGCTGGACGGCTATCTGGCACGCAAATTCGACGTGGCCTCCAATTTTGGCGCGTTTCTCGATCCGGTAGCCGACAAGTTGCTGGTGGTCACGGCGCTGGTGCTGTTGGCCTCCGATGCGTCGGGCTTGCTTGGCATCATCGTGACCATCGCGGCGTGCATCATTATTGGTCGCGAAATCACCATTTCGGCGCTGCGCGAGTGGATGGCGGAGCTGGGCAAGCGCGGTCAGGTTGCCGTATCCAAAGTGGGTAAGTACAAAACCACGGCGCAAATCATCGCGTTACTGTTCATGCTTTACGGCGACCCGGCGCGCGGGCCGTTTCAGGCGCTACCCGTGTACGCCATTGGCGTGGGTTTTCTGATCGTGGCGGCCGCGCTGACTTTATGGTCAATGGTGGTGTATCTGCGCTCGGCCTGGCCTTATTTGAATGATAGCGACTGAGGTTCTTGACTCGCCAGCTTGAAGGATTACAATACGCTGCTTCGCGGGAATAGCTCAGTTGGTAGAGCGCAACCTTGCCAAGGTTGAGGTCGCC
>CAYGSQ010000569.1:0-2781 GCA_964352435.1 uncultured Gammaproteobacteria bacterium
TACTGCCCGCGTTTTGTCTACGTCTTCATTGGGGTGACGCGGCGATTCGCCCGTCAGTAGCAGCTTGCGCAAAACGTCGGCGCGCGCCGCGGGGGCGCGCGTCAGCCATTGCTCGTCACCCAGGGCGTGCGCGATGACCTGACGATGCACCAGCGAATCCTGACGCACGTCGAGCGTCGCGAGGTGAAAGCCAAAAGTCTCAATTCGGCGCAGCAATCTCTTTACTGAAAACAAGCCCGCATTCCCACCGCGATTGTGCTGCAGGGAACGCAGAACCATTTTGATGTCGGCATGAAATTCATCGACGCTGTCATAAGCACCGTGGGACCCGGCCTCAGTCGCCAACAGTCGACCGTGAACCAAACGCAAAAACAGGCGATACATCATATCGCTGTAGCGCGAATTGGCCGGTGCCACGTGGCCCTGGAGCAAGACTTGGTAGCGCTCGAGCTGCTCGTGGATCGCTGCATCGAACGTAACCCGATGGCTCGATTGACTCAGATGCCAGAACAGGGTTTCCACTTCTTCGAGATAGCGTCGCATGATCAGATGACGGTGCCGCGCCAGCGACTCGCGAATAGTCTGCGCCGACACGTTCGGATTGCCGTCCATGTCGCCACCGACCCACGATGCGAAACGCAGCATTCGATCCGCGTTGGTGCCTGGCACATCGTCGCCCAACACCGATTTGAGCGCCGCGCGCGCTTCTTCACAAAACGGCGGCACGATGCGATAGAGCACGTGCGTAATGTAGAACAGAATATTCTCGCGCTCGTCGGCCACGGTCATACGCTGCTCGGGGTGCTCGATGGTTTGCCAGATGATGGTGAGCTGCGCGCGCACCTGATCAATCAGCGCCCGGTCCTCGTGCGGTGTCAGCGACGGGTCCATCCGCGCGACCAGATGGCGTGCAATATGCTGGTGCTTTTCAAGCACGGTCCGACGCGTCGCCTCGGTGGGATGCGCGGTAAATACGGGCTCGATACGCAGCGAAGACACCAGGTTCAGGGCATCGTCATGCGACATACCCTTGTCTATCAGTTGTTGCAGACTGTGGCCAATCGTCTCACCCTGACGCACGACGCCTTCGCGCAAGTAGTCGCGCCGCCGGCGCATACGGTGGATGCGCTCCGCCAGATTGACCATTTGAAACCACAGCGAAAATGCCCGCACCATGGCAACCGCTTCCGACGGCGGCAGATTGTGGAGCAGCGCCTCAAGTTCGGCCGCCGCCCCGTCGCCTCCTTCGCGCTGAGCGATACCCAGCGTACGCGCCTTTTCCACGGCGTTGAAGAACTCATCGCCACGCTGTTCAATCAGCAACTCGCCGATCATTGCGCCCAATTCGCCGACGTCCGCGCGTAACGGCTCGTCTTTTTTATCGAAATGAATCTGGCTGCGGCGCATCAGACCGCGGCCCTGGATACGTCGCAGCGCACGTGCTGGTGGCCCACGTCAGTCGCGAAAGTTATCGAACTGCAACGGCACACCCAATTCGGCTTCACGCAAGAGCGTCATCACGCTTTGCAGATCGTCTCGTTTCTTGCCCGTAACGCGCAGCTTCTCGCCCTGAATGGCAGTCTGCACTTTCATTTTGGAATCCTTGATTTTCTTGACCATTTTTTTGGCCAATGGCGTATCGATGCCCTGCTGGACCGTGGCGACCTGCACGGCGCGCGTACCCGACGTGGTTGGCGTGCTCACGTCAAGACAGCTGACATCAATATCGCGCTTGGTCATTTTCATACGCAGGATGTCGAGCATCTGCTTGAGCTGGAACGGCGCCTCGGCGTTGAGCTCGACCGTGCCACTTTTGATTTCGAATTTGGCGTCGATACCCTTAAAGTCGAAGCGTGTACCCACTTCGCGATTGGCCTGGTCGACGGCATTGGCCAATTCATGTTCGTCCACTTCGGACACGACATCAAACGAAGGCATCAGATACTCTCCTCAAGCAGTAAATCATCGATCAGCGTGCTGAACTGCGCGCGGAACTCGTCATAGTGTACACCGGTACCGGGCCCGGAAAACCCTGTGTGCACCCAGCGTACGGCACCGGTACGGTCAAGCACGATCATAGTGGGATAGGCGATGACCTCATCGAGCATACCAAAGGTTTTGGTCGCCTCCCCCTTGTCCGAAAAACCCGCGACCAATAACTCGTATTTGATATCAAACTTGTCGCGGAAACGATCGACCTGCAGGGCAGCTTGATCGAAGTCCTTCAGGTGCTCGAACATCAAGCCCACGACTTCAAGACCACGTGACTGGCGCTCGCGATAAAACGGCGCCAAAAAAGCCGCTTCATCGTGGCAGTTCGGGCACCAGCTTCCGGCCAGTGCAAGCACCACAACTTTGCCCGCAAAACGCGGCTGGTCCAGCGACACGGTTCTTCCACGCGTATCGGGATACGCAAAAGCGACGCGTTCCACATCATCGCGAATACGGCTCACATTCGCAGCGTCGGGCAAACGGGCATTGACGTCGCGACGCGCGGTGAAGGTTTCGTACCACTGCGTTCCGGACCAGAACTCACCGGTGACAACCCCGTTATCTGCCTGCGTCGCAACAAACAGGAACGCATGAGCGCCGTCGAACGTCGACAGATACAGCGTGCGGTCGCGCACGTCCCCGGCCAGGTAGCGATAGTCGCCGGTTGCGGTGCGAAAGGTGCCGGTAACGCGTCCGTTTTGCTGCGCGAATTCGCCCACCGCCGGAGTCTCCACCCCCTCCTCATCGACGAACATGACCGACCAGATGCCGGCAAAGTCAGCGTTTACA
>CAYGSQ010000570.1:0-2766 GCA_964352435.1 uncultured Gammaproteobacteria bacterium
CCACCTTGGCCCATCATTTGGTGCATCATCTGCATCATCTCGGGCGTCATCATCAATTTTTCGGCCAATGCCACGCGTCGCGTCGATCTGATTTTTGGCGCGAGCTACAACGACAATGTGGGTGACGTCAAAGATCTTTTGACCAAAATCGTGGATGAGCACAAGCTAATCCTAAAAGACCCCGCGCCGCGGATCGCGGTGGCAGCATTGGCCGAAAGTAGCGTCAATTATGGTGTGTATGCGTGGGTTAACAAGGCAGATTTTCTGACCGTCAAGTTCGACCTGACCGAGTCGGTCAAGCGTCGTTTTGATGAGGCGGGTCTGACCATACCGTTTCCGCAAATCGACTCACATATTCACTCGGTCGAGTCGAAAGTCGCGTAATCCGTTGGGCTTTAGCGCTATGCGCCGCGGCGGACCGGGGGCTGCCCCGACGCCGCGGTCGTGTAGGGCAGCTCGATTACAAACTCGACGCCGCGGTCGTGCGGCAGGTTGTGGCCCCGAATCTGGCCGCTGTGAAATTCCACGATCAGCCGTGCGATGAACAAGCCCAAACCAAGGTGTGCCCGTTCGCTATGACCTTCGCGCATGGACACCAGCGAGTCGAACAGGCTGCCCTGCATTGACGGTGGCAGCGGTGCGCCTTCATTGGCAACCGCGAGTCGGTAGCCGCCCGGACGCGCGCTGAGCGAAAACGAAATCTGGCCATTCACCGGCGTGAAATCGACGGCATTTTCCACCAGCTTGTCGAGCATCTGAATCAACAGTTCCGGCACGCCAAAATACGGGCACGACGCGCTCGCGTCATAAAACCGGAATTGATGGTTGGCGTAGGTGTCCTGGTAGCCCTGACACGCTCCGCCGACCACGGCGTTCAGATCGAAGGCTTCACGTTCTGCTGTGGTAATGCTTTGTTCGACCCGCGTGGCCTCGCTCATCGAGACCAGAATTTTACCCAGTCGCTGTGCGCCATCGCGTGCACGATCTGCGTAAACCTGCGCGCCGGCCGGCATGGTTTCGGCGGCCAGGTTATCGAGTGACGACTGCACCACGGCCAGCGGTGTGCGCAGTTCGTGGGACAGCTTGCCAGCCAGTGATCGCAGGTAGTCGGTGTACTCGCGCAGCTGTTCAAGCAGGTCAGCAAAACTGCGCGACAGATCGCCGATCTCGTCACGCGACTTGAGTCCGGGGATCGCCGCGCGAATGAGTCCATCACTGTTGAGCGCGCCGTCCGCCGCATTGCGCAGACGCCGAATGCGAAACGACAGCCAACTGGCAAAACCAAGCAGGCCCAGCGCGGCGGTGGCGGTGGCGACCACGGTCAGGTTGACCAGGCGCGTCAACGCGGAGTGTGTGAGCGTGAGAATCGCGGCGCTTTGTTGTTCGAGTGTGACCGTGGCGACCGTGCGTTGCTCGATTACGACGGGTGCGCTGGCGGCAACGATGACGCCGGGCTGGCCGGGGCGCTGATACCACAAGGTCGCTTCGTTGCCGTCCAGTGCGCGCTCAAGGTCCGGCCCAAACAAACGGCCCACCGGGTCAATGCGGCGTCGTTCGTCAAGCTTGGGGTCCAGAATCCAGCGATAGATGCGGGTTAACAGCGACTGCGCCGTGCCGCCGCCGCTATCCACGCCCAACGTGCCCACCGAGGCCAGTAGCCAACCGTGGCGATCGGATACGCTCAGGCGTTCACCGGGGTCCGCAAATTCGGCGACTTCCCGGACCAGATCATCCCGTCGGCTAACCAGCATGCCGACAGCGTCGCCAAACGGCACAATGGAGCCGGCGGTCAACGGCGGATCTACCGGTTCGCCGTCACCGTCGACCACCGCGAAACCGAGGCTGGATGCCAATGCCGTTTTGAGTATGCGCAGTTCAAGCTGATAGCCCGTCGTGCTGGCTTGCCAGAATCCGCGCACCACGGTGTCGCCGTCCCGGTCGGTGTCGCTACGAACATGGCCCTGCACTGCACCGGGTGCTGCGGTGTCTACGAGGCGTTCTTGCACGTTGCCATCGGTGTCCGCAAAGCGGATGACGACATAGTCATGGACCGGGCCTCGGGTGGGATCCAGATAGATGACCCGATCGTCGCTGACCTCCAAAAACAAATAGACGTAGCGGGTGTCCTGCGCCGCGACGGCGCGTACGTGCAGGTTGTCTGACTTGCCTACGCTTGCCACGTAGTCGCGCAGTCTATTGCGCGTATTGCCCCAGTCGTCGGAGTAGCCGTCCAGCGCAATCGGTGCGTCGAGCACGTGAGCATAGATGTCGCTTTGCTCAGTCCGCGGTCCGTCGATAGACGGTTCGTTCCAATCCTGTGCCAGTACGCGTGCGACCGCCAGAGCACCGTCGGCAAGCGCGGTTTCATGGTCGGCACGCAGCGCCGACTCCATTTCGCGGATGTACTGACAGCCTGCCCACGGCAGTGCCAGCGTCAGCAGACTGACGATCAGCAGTTGCTTGCGCAGGCTCAATGGATCAACTTACGACACGTCGCCGCGCCAACGGTAGCCCATGCCGTAAACGGTCTCGATAGCCTCGAAGCTGTCGTCGCTCGCCGCAAATTTCTTGCGCAGGCGTTTGACGTGCGAGGTGATGGTGTTGTCATCGAGCACGACGTTGGCCGCGTCCATTAATTGCTGTCGGTTTTTGACGTGTCCGGGGTAGCGGGCAAGCGCGTGCACCAGCCAGAATTCGGTCACGGTCAGTGGAATGATGTCGTCTTTCCAGCGCGCCACCATGCGATCGAGATCGAGTGAGAGCGGG
>CAYGSQ010000571.1:0-2766 GCA_964352435.1 uncultured Gammaproteobacteria bacterium
GGGCTACACGGACAGTCAGGGCGCCGATACCTACAACCTGAACCTGTCGCAGCGGCGCGCCGAAACGGTCCGCGACTATCTCGTGACCCGCGGCGCCGCCGCTGGCAACGTGACGGCCAAAGGCTACGGCGAAGCCCAGCCTGTCGCTGACAACACCACAGCCGCTGGCCGCGCGCAGAACCGACGCGTCACGCTGCGAGTGATCGGCAAATAAGCGCATTACGCGACAACGAAAAACCCCGGCTTCGGCCGGGGTTTTTTTATCGACCGCAACGCGCTTTTCGCT
The DNA here is from genome assembly GCA_964352435.1 of uncultured Gammaproteobacteria bacterium. Classification (GTDB taxonomy): domain Bacteria; phylum Pseudomonadota; class Gammaproteobacteria; order Steroidobacterales; family JBCCMA01; genus JBCCMA01. The sequence goes on from CAYGSQ010000571.1 coordinate 287, forward strand.
ATGCGGCAGCGTTGACGCTCGTGCTGATTACAGGGTGCAGCGCATCCACACCACCGGATGCACTCGACGAGCCGCTGCTCAGTTCTTTAGGCCGCAGTTCGCTGAGCATCCAGTCCGCTTCAGGCACACACGACTTCGCTATTTACGTCGCCGACTCTCCGTCGGAGCGACGGCAGGGCCTCATGTTCGTAGAAGACCTGCCCGACGACGCCGGCATGTTGTTCATTTATGACCGACCCAACATCGTGTCGATGTGGATGAAAAACACCGTCTTGTCACTGGACATACTCTTTGTGCAGCGGGACGGAATCATCCGCAATATCGCACGCGACACCACACCCGGCTCACTCAAATCGATTGCCGCCGACGGCGCGGTTTGCTGCGCGCTTGAACTCAAGGCTGGCACGACCGAAACGTTGGGCATCAAAGCAGGCGACCGCCTGATTCACGACACGTTCAAGCGCCCATGATCGCGCTGTTGCTGGCGCTGCTTGTGACGGCACTGCTCGTCACTTTCGCCGCGGTTGCGTTAACGCGCTACCAGCACCGTCAAATATTCAAGCCAACCCCTGCCCTCGGTGCATTGTCTCCCGATCCGGCCAGCCGCGGCGTGGCGTTTGATGACATTGAATTTGCAGGCCCGGATGGCCGCGCTCTGCACGGCTGGTGGCTACCGTGCGACCCCGCCGCCGGTACGCTACTGTTTTGCCACGGCAACCGCGGCAACATTTCCGACCGCGTAGACAGTGGCGTTTTCTATCGGCAACTCGGGCTGAATGTATTCGCGTTTGACTATCGTGGTTATGGTCGCAGCCCCGGACATCCGTCTGAGGACGGACTCTATGCCGACGCGCATGCGGCTTGGCGTTACCTGCGTGACCAGCGCCAGATAGACGCTGCGCAACTGGTTATTTTGGGCCGCTCACTGGGCGGCGGTGTCGCAAGCCATCTGGCCACAACAACGAACCCGGCGGCCGTGGTCATTGAAGCGACATTCACCTCGATTGCCGACGTGGCGCGCAAGCATTATCCAAATTTGCCGCATTGGGGGTTGCATCGAATACGCTTTGACAACCTGGCACGCATAGGTCGTATTCGTTCACCATTGATGCTGGTGCACAGCGTTGATGATGAGGTCATCGGTTTCGAGCATGCCAAAATTCTGTCGGACAACGCGCCGCCCGGGCACCGGTTTCTGCCCATCAGCGGCGCCCATTCCGGCGGCCACCTGACCAGCGGCGCGGCTTACGCAGAACCTCTACGCCAATTTCTGCTCGACAATGGTCTACAGCTTGTGCCGGACGTCAAATCTCAAGGCGAGCAACGCAACGTATAACGCAGGTCATGCCGATAGGGATTATCGGCCGCGCTGCCAATCGGCACGCGCTTTACCACCTCAAACCCGTTGCCGCAGATGCGTGCGCGCTCGAGCCACTGCCGCATCCAGTCTTCCCGCTCGCGCTCGGCCGCTTCGCTATCTGCCGGGTAATCCGGGCTGACACTTGCCTCAAACGTTATGCTGTCACTGCCAGGTGTCGTAACGAGACGACTCATACTGTGTCTGTCCTGCAGGGATTTGCCACTGATGCAGCCGCTGACTGTCAGGCACAGCAACAGCGCCCAGATACCGCGTGTCTTGTGACTCATTCGAATTACCGCGCCGGTTTAAGGTGTGCAAAGTGTACACGCGGTGCGTTGCGTTTCAACGCGATTTCCCCGATATTGCCAGCCTAAATATTCTCTGCATTCAGACCGTGCGCACGGGCGCGCAGGAAACCGCCAATGAAAATCATTTTGAAACCGCTCGCCGTGGTAATCGTCAGTGCGCTCGCCGGCTGTGCCGCGCTGAGCCCCGTCCCGGCCAGCAAGACACAAGTCGAGGCCGACGCAGCGACCACCAATTGGTACGCACAGGGTCAGGCAGCGGTACAGGCAACATTGGACCAGCCGCGCCGACCGCGAGCAGCGCGCAACGTCATACTCTTTATCGGCGATGGCATGAGCCTCGACACGATTACTGCCGCACGCATCCATGCGGGGCAGATCGCAGGCGGCAGCGGTGAAGAGCATCAATTGCATTTCGAGCGTTTACCCCACACGGCGCTGATGAAAACCTACACGACCGATACCCAGGTACCCGATTCGGCCGGCACGGCCACCGCGATGCTGACCGGCATCAAGACCAAGACCGGTTTTATCGCCGTTGGGGCCGAGGCCGAATTGGACGACTGCGCAGGCGCCAAGCGTACAAGACTGACCACCTTCCTTGAGGAAATGGAGGCGCGCGGCAAGGCCACCGGCGTTGTCAGCACGGCGCGCATCACCCACGCGACCCCCGCTGCCAGCTATGCGCACGCGCCCAATCGCAACTGGGAATCTGACGGCGCGCTGCCGGCCGCGGCACGCGCCGGTTGCAAGGACATTGCAGCGCAGTTGACCTCGTTTGAGGCGGGCGACGGTATCGAGGTCATTCTTGGCGG
>CAYGSQ010000572.1:0-2256 GCA_964352435.1 uncultured Gammaproteobacteria bacterium
GTGTTTGACGAGGTGGACGCCGGCATCGGCGGCGCGGTGGCCCAAATTGTGGGTGAGCAGTTACAGCGACTCAGCGCCAATGCTCAAGTGCTGTGTGTGACCCACCACGCGCAGGTCGCGAGTCAGGCGCATCAGCACTGGCGCGTCAGCAAAGCGGCCAGCGATGGCAAGACGCGCTCGCAGGTCACCGACTTGCCTGAAGATGAACGCATTGAGGAATTGGCGCGCATGCTCGGGGGCGCGAAGATTACTAAACGGTCGCGTGACCATGCCGCGGAAATGCGGGCCGACGCCAAGAGCTAGAGTCCTGTTTTGCTAATTAGTGAAACAGGAAACCAGGCCCCTATTTGGCTTTGGGACGCACGTACAACACAAGGCTGTGATCGGTCAGCTCGTAGCCGTGGCGCTCGGCGATCTCATGCTGCAAGCGTTCGATCTCCTCACTCATAAACTCGATGACATCGCCGGTTTCAACGCACACCATATGGTCGTGATGGCCGCCCTCGTCGAGCTCGAACACCGAATGGCCACCCTCGAAGTTATGCCGGGTGACAAGCTCGGCCGTCTCGAACTGCGTGAGCACCCGATAGACCGTGGCCAGACCAATATCGTCACCGGACTCCATCAGCGCCTTGAACACGTCCTCGGCGCTCATATGGCGCTGGGGATTCTCTTCCAGAATATTCAGTATCTTGACACGCGGTAACGTGACCTTGAGACCGGCCTTGCGCAGGTCGTTACTTTGGGTATCTGGCGGCATAGGACCTCAAATTGGCGTGGTGTTGGTGTATAGTCTCGCCGCCGGATCTGCACTTTTTGCGGAATTATTTGGCGTAACGCGACACTAATGGTATCGATGAACGTGAAAGCAAATTATATCAAATCGCTGGCAGCGGCGCTCGTCGCCATCGCGCTTCTGGGCGCCCCGGGCTGCAGCGTTTACAAGATCAATGTCCAGCAGGGTAACTACCTGAAAGATGAAAAGCTGTCGCAGCTTGAAGTGGGCATGACCCGCCGCCAGGTGCAGTTCTTGCTGGGCAGCCCCATAGTACAGGATGCGTTTCATCCCGAGCGCTGGGACTACGTATTTTCGTTCCGCAATGGCCGCACGGACACAACGTCCAAGCGCAGCCTGACCATCTACTTCGACGGCGATACCGTGGAGCGCATTCGCTTCCCCGACGACTACGAGGCGCCGCCCCAAGTCTAATCAGTGGGCGCAGGCCCGCTGCCCATAGACTTGCCCAGCCGCGCCAGCTCGCGCCGCACCACTTTGGGGTCGGCTTTGAGCGGTCGATACAGCTCTACCCGGTCACCCTCGCGTAGTTGCTGATCCGGCTTGACCCGACGTCCAAAGATGCCCAGATCATCCATGACCGTGCCGGCAGGCAGGCGTTGCGCTATCTGCGCCACCGCCTGTGCCGCGGTGGTGCCAGGCGGCACACGCAGCGGATAAATCACCTGCTCGTCCGGCAGTGCGAAGGCCACCTCGATGGCCAGAGGTAACTCAGGCATAGACGTCATCGGCGCGGCCGACGAAGGCCTGCACCAGATCGGTCGCAACATCCTCGACCACCCCGGCAAACAGAAAACCCATCACCGGATTGGAAAAGCGATAGCGCAATTCGAGGGACACGCGGGTCTGGTCACTGCGCGCACCGAAGCCCCAGCGTCCGCGCAAGTATTCGAACGGGCCATCAAGCAGCTCGATATCTATCTGGCGTGTTTCCGTAGCCTTGTTGCGTGTCGAAAAACGACTTTGCACACCGGCCCGCGACAGCAGCAGTTTGGCCGTCACCTCGTCGCCATTACGCGTCAACACGGTGGCGCCGTCGCACCACGGCAGAAACTCCGGATAGCGTTCAATGTCGTGCACCAAATCGAACATCTCGCGCTGGCTGTACGGCACGGAGACGTCGCGCGAAACCAAGGCCATACGCTAGCCGTTCGCAGCCGGCGCAAACGTCTTGACCATGGTGTCCACGAAAATCGCGAGGATCGCCAAAGGTGCCACGTAGCGTGCCAAAAATCGCCAAACGGCGTAGCGCAGGCCGGTACCAATGGCCAGCTCTTCCGACGTGGAATTGCGGCACATGGCCCAGCCGGCGAAAATGACAATCAGCATCCCGCCAAGCGGCAGCATGATTGAGCTGGCGAGAAAGTCGATGTTCTCGAAAATGTTGCCGCGACCAAACTGGATGCCCGCCAACAAATTGGGCGACAGCGCGGTCAGCAAGCCCAGACCAAATATCGTGC
>CAYGSQ010000572.1:2266-2719 GCA_964352435.1 uncultured Gammaproteobacteria bacterium
CATCGCCGCCTTGACCCGGGACATGCCCTGGCGCTCGGTCAGCCAGGCCACAGCCGGCTCGATCAGACCCAACGCGGACGTCCATGCGGCAAAGGCCAGCAAGACAAAAAACAGGGTCCCGAAAATGAGCCCGCCCGTCATGGTACTAAACGCCACGGGCAAGGTTGTAAACACAAGCCCGGCGCCCTGACCTGGACTCAAACCGTTGGAAAAGACGATGGAGAACACGATCAGGCCGGACAGGATCGCGATCAAGGTATCCGCCAACACGACAATGACCGACGTGCTGCCAATCGACGCTTCCTCAGGCAGATAGGCGCCGTACGCCATGACTGCGCCCATGCCGACGCTCAACGTGAAAAAGGCGTGACCCAGTGCGACGATTACCCCGTCGGTCGTCAGATCATCCCACTTCGGACTGAACATGAAACTCACGGCTGCCATAAGGTCGCC
>CAYGSQ010000573.1:0-2716 GCA_964352435.1 uncultured Gammaproteobacteria bacterium
TGCCAACGCCATGCTCCCAACGCGTAAACTGTCCAATTTCGATCAGGTCGAAATCGTCGCCCGCGTCGCCCGCGGTGGGTCACCGGTGGCCCAATCCGGCGACGTGTCCGGTCGGGTCAGTGTGGCCACATCGCGCAACGAGCCGGTCGAGATTATAATGACGGACGTTGAGCCCTGATCGGCACGACGCCCATTTTTCTGCACGACCGAGAATGAGACTATGACCGACGCACTGAATGACGAGTTTCAACAGGCGAGTGAAGCGGTAAAATCGCTGCCTTCACGGCCGAGCAACGACGACATGCTTGAGCTTTATGCGCTGTACAAGCAAGGCTCATCGGGCGATGTGACCGGGAGCCGCCCGGGTATCCTCGATTTCGTCGGTGGCGCAAAATTTGACGCCTGGTCCAAGCTCGAGGGCGTTTCGCAAGAGACGGCCATGCGCCGCTACATCGAAAAAGTGCAGGGCCTGCAGCGGTAATAATCGCCCTTTTTGCCCCGTTTTCTCGGGGATTCCCCGAAGTGTGATGTTGTTAACGTCCGTCCGCGTCGATGGGTGGTAGCGTCGTCAGGATTCCGACAGCAGTTATGTCGAATTTTGGCCACACAGGACACACGGCGTGGATCAAACTTACGAGCGGACAGTGCAATCCGGTGCACGTGCCATCATTGGCTCGTGCGCGTTCCTGTGGCTAATCGCCGCGCTTTTTGCGGCGGCGCCCGGCGCGCACGCCGACGACAATGTACTGGTGATGGGGGCCGTCCACGCTGACGCGCTCACGATGACGCACCGCTTGACGCCCATGGCCGATTACGTTGCCGCGCAACTCAAACCGTCGGGTATTGACGATGTACTTATTGTCGTGGTGCCCGATCGCGCGGCGTTGATCGAACTTCTGCGCTTCCAACGCGTGGACTGGATCGGTGAAACGGCGTTCAACTCGTTGGCCATTGAAAACAGCGGATTGGCCGATATGGTGGCACGAACCTGGCGCGGTGGCTCACCGAGCTATCGCAGTCTGTTCGTGGTGCACCGGGACAGCAATATTCGCAATCTTAGCGACCTGGATAACCGCGTCGTCGCTTTCGAGCGCGACGTGTCCACCAGTGCTTTTTTTATTCCCGCCGTTGAGCTTCTCGAGGCGCAGCGCACGCTGTGTCGCTTACGCCATCCCCAAGCGACGGCTGCACCCGGTTGTGTCGGTTTTGCATTTGCGAAGCGCCCGTACAACACCGCGCTGTGGGTGCACAAAGGGATCACGGCTGCGGGCGTTTTGAGCAGCGACGACTGGGCCTCCGAAGCCGTTGTGCCCGCCCGGATTCGGGGCGATTTTCGGATCTTGTTCGAATCGGAAGAGGTGCCCCGCGGTATCGAGCTGGTTCGCTCCGGTCTGGACAAAAAGGTGCGCCAGAAATTGGTCGAGGTGTTGATGGCCATGCACACAGATGCCGCGGCGACCCAGGCGTTGGCCAGCTATTTCGGAACGCGCCGCTTTGATCGACTGGATACGGTAGATCAGGAAAATCTGAGCAGCTTGCGCACCGCATTGCCTGCGTTTAATCGCGAAGTCGGGATGCAGCGCTAATGAATCTCGGGCTCCGCTCATGGTCCATGCTCACGATTGCCTCGGTGGTCATGCTGGTGGTGGCCAGTCTGTCGGTATTGTTGATGTGGCAGTTCCACAACTCCACGGATCGCATTCGTCTATTGAGCGCGCAATCGCTGACGACAGGGCTGGTCGACCAGATGCGCGATTACGGCGTACAGCTTGGAACCCGTGCGGCGCAAGATGTCGCAACGCCGCTGTCCGAACTGGATCTGGAGAGCCTGCGTGAGCGACTTCAGGCGCTACGCGCGCAACCCAACGTTGAGTACGTACTGGTTTACGACCGCGAGGGCCGCCTGGTGGCCGACGGCAGTGCCACCATCGAAGAGTATGGGCAGCTGCTGGCGGACGCGGACGGTGCCCTCATGCAAAGGACCGATCGTGTATTGCCCGGCACGCTGGAAATCGATCTGCCGGTGGTGCAGTTCGAGCGGCAGCTCGGCGGCGTACGCGTCGGGTTATCACTTGGCCCCATCTACGCCGAGGCGGCGGATGTTAACCGGCAGCTTGATGCGGTGATCGACGAAGGTAAGTCGCTCAACTGGAAACACGTGGCGACCAGCACCGGATTGTTCCTTGTTTTTGCGGTGGGCCTGGCGCTACTGGTGGCGCGTAACCTGGTCAACCCAATTCGACGCCTGGCGACCTATGCGTCGGCCGTGGGGATGGGTAATTACAAATCCCCACTTCCTACAGAGCGGACCGATGAGTTGGGCGATCTCGCCCGCAGCTTGCAGGAGATGAGCGAAAACCTGCAGGTCACGACGGGTGAAGTGCACTATCTTGCCTATCACGATAGTTTGACTCGCCTACCAAATCGCGCGCAGCTCAAGCAGTCACTGCGCCAGGCGATTGCGCGCGGTGAGCGCACCAAAGATAGTGTTGCGCTATTGTTTATCGACCTGGATGACTTCAAGCGGGTGAACGACACGCTGGGCCACGAGTCAGGCGATACGTTGCTGAAGGAATTTGCCTTGCGGCTGCGACACTGTTTGCGCAGCGGCGACGAGTTGGAGGCGCAAAAAGATCACGAACCGCGCGAAACCATCGCCCGTCTGGGTGGGGACGAATTTACCGTTGTCCTCAATAGTGTGCGCGAGGGTACCGAT
>CAYGSQ010000574.1:0-2407 GCA_964352435.1 uncultured Gammaproteobacteria bacterium
GCGTAATCCATACCCACTTTGCGCTGTGCGTGGGGTGGAAAATTGGTCACCACAACGTCGGCAGAGCGCACGAGTTGATCGCGCACGTCTTTGCCAGCCGGGTCGCTCAAGCGCAAACAGACGCTCCGTTTATTGCACGAGGTTTGCAAAAAAACCGCCCCGGCATCGTCCGACACCGGCGCGATAAACCGATCCTCACCGCCGCCAATCCGCTCAACACGAATAACGTCAGCGCCGAGATAGCCAAGCAGCGTGGCGCAATACGGGGCCGCAACGTAACGACCGAAGTCGACGACGCGCACACCTGTCAATATTCTTTTTGTCATGCTCTATTCGACACCCGGCGTGCAGCCCGCAAGACCCAGGCCTGTTCCGCTGTTCTCATACGTGAGCAACTTGCCGTCAGACGTTTCAACAATGTTGGCAATGGATGAGTAATGCGCCCACAGACGTGGACCATTACCGCGAATGCCAACGCAAATTGGCGTTCGAAAACGGGCCTGATCATTGGTCTGCAACCACACCGGATCGAGCTCCCCCGCCGACGGCCCGTCGGCGTGCGCCGATGCAATAAACGTCTGCGTGGCGATAAGCGCAACCAGTATTCTTACAATTCGCACAGCTCTCTCCCGAACGTCAAAACGTCGGGACAGTATAGTCACAGTTCTGCGCCGCCCGCATTGGTCCCTGGCCGTCACGCCTGCGGCGGCAGCAGTGCTCAACCGTGATTGCGCACCATACGCAACACCTACTGCGTCGACAAAGCGTAGACAAAATCGACGTAGGCTTTCTCGATATCTGCCAGACCAGCGGCCTCCACACCAGGCGCAGGTTCAATTAACATGATCTCATTGGGCGCATGCGCGCCGGTGCCAAAGCCGAGACCCGCAGGCACCAACGGCAACCCCAGGCGTTTGGTGAACTGATAAAAAGGCGCACTGCCGGCAACGCGCGGTGACACGGACACCTCGCTCGCATACTTCTTGAACACGGAGAGCGACACCTGCACCGCCGGCGCGCTGACCGATGTTTGCGCCGCCGGGTAGCCGCCCAAAAGGTCGATTTCTATATCGTCAAAACCCTGCGCATCGAGATGTGCGCGGATCTTCGCCAAGGCCTCGTCGGGATCAATATCGGGCGGCAAGCGCGAATCGACTTTCGCTGTCGCCATGTGCGGCAGGATGGTCTTGGTACCCTCGCCCGTATAGCCACCGTAGATACCATCAATGTTCAACGTGGGCTGATACAAATACTCCAGTTCCGCATCCACACCGCGTACATCATCGACCCACCGCGACACGCCCAGGCGTTTTTGCGCGGCGTCGTCATCGCGCTGCGCCAATCCGGCGTTGATGAGCTGCGACTCTTCCACACTGGGCTGCCGTACATCGTCGTAGTAATTGGGCACCAGAATCGTGTTGCCATCAGGGCTGGTCAACGTGGCCAAAGCCTGCACCAGCCGCCAGGCGGGTGCATCAACAATAGCTTTGTAGGACCCGTGGATTTCCGCATTGGCCGGGCCGCCGCGCTCGCCACCACGCGCGCGCAACTCAAAATAGATAATTCCCTTCACGCCCAGAATAAACGACACCTTGCCGTCCGGTCTTTGTGAATTGAAAGGGAACAGCACGGCATCCGCGCTGCCGAGGCGCTCCGCGTAGGCGTCGACAATTTGCGGATAGTTGGGCGAACCAAGCTCTTCCTCTCCCTCCGCCGCAATCATGATATTGACCGGCAAAGTGCCATCCACCGCGATGATGGACGACAATGCGTTGAGCAGCGCTCGCTGCGGTCCCTTTTGATTGGTCGCGCCGCGCGCCATGACCACTTTGCCAAGCTCGTGGTCGATCAAGTGCGCCTCGAACGGCGGACTGCGCCAGTCTTCAGGATTGACCGGCTGCACGTCGTACATCATGTAAACCACGAGCGTTTTTTTGGCGCCCGCGTCGTAGTAACCCCAGACACCCGGATGGCCGTCGGTTGGCACGAGCGTCGTCTCGCTAAAGCCCATCGCGGCCAGATCGTCGCGCAGCATAACGGCCATATCCTGGATGCCGACGTTCTGCGCCGATATTGACGGCTGTCGCAACCAGCGCTGGATGTGTCCGAAGTGGTCGTCAATATTAGCGTCGATGTTTTGATAGACGGCCGTGTGGTCGCCCGTATACGTCTGAATCCTCGAAAAATCATAAACCTCGTCAGTGGCAAGGCGAAAGCTCGGCCGCCCTGACTCGCGCTCGGAGACGTCGTGCTGGTGCTGACAGCCGACCACGAACACGCCACTAAAAAGTACTACGCCGAGGAATTTTTTCATGATGAACGGATCCTGTTGTGTCGAGCAACGAATGCCGCAGCTTACCGCATCAATGCAACAGGCAAAAAAATGCCGGGCCAAAAGACCCGGCAA
>CAYGSQ010000574.1:2417-2709 GCA_964352435.1 uncultured Gammaproteobacteria bacterium
CGGCGACTTACGAGCAGGGAACTCAGTCGATGAAATCATCCAACAAGATCAAGCCAAGCGGGGCGCCGCCGCCGGTCGCATCACGTGCGATCGCCGTGTAGACACCACCATCCGTGATGCTGATGGTCGCCGGGCCAATGGCCGCATCGGTCGTACCGGTCGGTGTGACGGTCACGTCGTAGTCACCCGCCGCAAGGGCTGTAAAGCCGGTGTTGGCTTTGAACGGAATATCGGTGAAGGCGGGTGTCGACGTTGTGATGTCCGCACCTACTTCCGTCACATAAATGTCGAC
>CAYGSQ010000575.1:0-2708 GCA_964352435.1 uncultured Gammaproteobacteria bacterium
CACGGCGGCCGGCGGCAGGCTGCCGTCGGAGCAATGTGAGTGCGTATGCAAATCGGCGATCATCGAATGGGCCATAGGCGAAGCGTACCAGCAAATGGCCGGATCCGGCGTGCGTCCGGCGTGACTTTTTGTCCAAGTCATACAGTTATGTCGTTCGGAGCGGGGCTTGATTCGCGTACACTTGCGCCATGAATGATCCGCTTTCGCTGCTCCAGCAAGTCTTCGGCTACGATGAATTTCGCCACCAGCAACGCGCGGTGATCGACGCGGTGTGCGACGGCCAGGATGCACTGGTCGTGATGCCCACCGGCGGCGGCAAATCGTTGTGCTATCAAATCCCGGCCTTGCTGCGTGATGGTGTGGGCATCGTCGTGTCGCCACTGATCGCGTTGATGCAGGATCAGGTCAGCGCATTGGAGCAGCTCGGCATCGCCGCTGACTTTCTCAACAGCACACAATCACCGCAGGATCAGCAGCGCGTATGGCGCGAACTCGAACAAGGGGAGCTCAGTTTGCTGTACGTGGCGCCGGAACGGCTCATGCAGTCCGCCACTCTGGAGCGCCTCACGCACCTGCCCGTCGCCGTCATTGCTATCGACGAAGCGCACTGTGTCTCGCAGTGGGGGCATGATTTTCGACGTGACTACCTGACCTTGAACCGTCTGGCCGAGCGCTTTCCAGATGTGCCGCGCGTGGCTCTGACAGCGACCGCGACGCCACGCACGCGCGAACACATTGTGGCCAATCTGGCCCTGACCAACGCGCGTGAATTTGTGGCCGGCTTTGACCGTCCCAATATTCGCTACAGTGTGCACGTCAAGACCGATGCCCGGCGTCAACTGAGCGGGTTTTTGACACGGCACACCGGACGAGCCGGCATTGTCTACGCGCTGTCGCGCAAAAAAGTTGAGAGTACCGCGCAGTGGCTATGTACGCAGGGGGTCAATGCCCTGCCCTACCATGCAGGCCTTGACCCACAGGTGCGCGCGGATCATCAAAAACGCTTTCTGCGCGAGGAAGACGTCGTCATGTGTGCCACCATTGCCTTTGGCATGGGCATCGACAAACCTGACGTGCGCTTTGTTGCCCATCTCGACTTACCCAAAAGTATTGAGGCGTACTATCAGGAAACCGGTCGCGCGGGTCGTGACGGCGCGGCCGCCGAGGCGTTCATGGTCTATGGCTTGCAGGACGTTGTGCGGCTGCGGCAGATGGTCGACGAATCGGAAGCCGGCGACGAACACAAGCGTTCCGAACGCACCAAACTCGATGCCCTACTTGGCTGGTGTGAAACCACGGTTTGCCGGCGGCGTGGTTTGCTCGAATACTTTGGCGACAAACTGCCCGATGATTGCGGCAATTGCGATGTCTGCCTGACGCCACCGGAGGTGTATGACGGCACCGTGCCGGCACAAAAACTGATGTCAGCGATGTACCGCACTGGACAACGCTTTGGTGCCGCTCACGTCATTGACGTGTTGCTGGGCAAAACGACCGACAAGGCCGTGCAGCACGGTCACGATACGCTGCCTGTGTTTGGGATCGGCGCCGATACGCAGGCAGGTCATTGGCGTTCAGTGGTGCGTCAATTGATTGCCCGGGGGCTTATCACGGCAGATGCGGCGCGTTATGGAGCGTTGACGTTGACTGAATCGAGTCGTCCCCTGTTGCGCGGTGAAACGGCGCTGTCGTTGCGCCGCGACGTCACCGTCAAGACCACCCGATCGCGCCGGGGTACGGTGACGCACACGCTCGACACGACCCAAAACGAGCTGTTTGAACTGCTGCGGGCGGAGCGCGCCCGACTGGCCAGCGAGAACGGTGTGCCGGCGTACGTAATCTTTCACGATGCGACGCTGATGCAAATGGCGCAGTCGGCACCCAACACGCCGGAACAAATGCTGGCCATCAATGGTGTGGGCTCGGCCAAGCTTGAGCGCTACGGCGAAGCGTTTCTGGAAATCATCAATGACGCGGCGGCGCCGAACGCGCTTAGCCGCTAAGGGCGGACATCATGGCGTTGATTTCGTCTTTCGACTGTTCCATCAGGTCGTTGTAGCCTTCAACGGTCAGGCCTACGCGTTTGAACGGCACGCATTCATCGAAGTCGAGCTCGGCGATGCTGCCATCGGCCAGTTTGGTGCACAACGCGTTGGCCGCGCACAACACATCGCCCAGTCCAGTATTCTTGCCAGTTCGCGCATCAAAATCGTTTTGCAGCGCCACGGCTTCCACGACCTGCTCGGCGAACTCCCAGTTCTCAACAATCGATTGACCGATCGCCACATGCCAGTCGCGCAACAGATCCTTGATGGTTTCGTCATCCGTGAATAGTGCCGGGTAGTCTTCGATCTTGGTCAGCATGTAGAGTTTGCCAACGCCGTGGATGAGCCCCACAAACATCGCCTCATCGGCATCCACTTCCGGTATATCCCGCGCCAGACATTGGCTGATAGCGGCAACGTGCACACTGTGATTCCACAGTTCGTTGAGATGGGTTTTGAGTGCCTGAACCCTGCGTTTGTCCATCATGTCGCGCATGGCAAAGGACACCGCGAGTGTCCGAATGGCGTCATGCCCCAATCGGCCCACCGCCCGCCGCACGTCCAAAATGGCCTGTCCACTGCGCGCATTGGCAGCGGAATTCGCCATTTTCAGGATACGCGTGGCCAGACCGGGTTCAGTACTGACCACGCGCGAAATGGTGT
>CAYGSQ010000576.1:0-2705 GCA_964352435.1 uncultured Gammaproteobacteria bacterium
CAAAATAACTTTGTGTGCGCGATAGCGATGCAATGTGCCGTCAGCCATATTGAGCGCGACCACGCCGCGGCAATGGCCGTCTTCCATGATCAGGTCAATCGCGAAATATTCGATGAAAAACTCGGCATCGTTTTTCAACGACTGTTGATACAGCGTGTGCAGCATCGCGTGCCCGGTGCGATCAGCCGCCGCGCAGGTGCGCTGTGCCGTGCCCTCGCCATATTCGGTCGTCATGCCGCCAAACGGTCGCTGATAAATACGGCCGTCTTCGGTGCGCGAAAACGGTACACCGTAGTGCTCAAGTTCGATCACCGCACTGGGCGCCTCGCGACACATGTAGGCAATAGCATCCTGATCGCCCAGCCAGTCCGAGCCTTTGACGGTGTCGTACATGTGCCAGCGCCAATCATCGGCGCCCATATTGCCAAGCGCCGCACTGATGCCGCCCTGCGCGGCCACCGTGTGACTGCGCGTTGGAAAAACTTTGGTAATACACGCCGTCGTCAGACCAGCTTCGGCCAGACCCAGCGTCGCACGCAGACCCGCGCCACCGGCGCCCACCACGACGACATCGTATGTGTGATCAATAAACTCGTATTCTTTCGTCATGCTGTCAGGACCCGAACGCGACACGAAGCACGGCAAGACAGCCGGCCAGCGCAGCGCCAAAATGCAAAAACCGTTGCCCGATGTGCAACACGACCTTGAGTGGACCGTGTATATAGTCTTCAATGACTACTTGCACACCAAGCGATGAGTGATAAGCGAGCGCCGCAATAAACGCGACCAGTGCCGCCGAACGCAGTGGCGAGGCCAGCCACGCGGTGACGTCGCGATACAGCATGCCGTCCGCCATCAAGCCGGTCATGGCGATGACAAACCAAATGCCGAGACCCGCCACCGCCAACGCGCTAACGCGCTGCGACCAAAAGTGATCGGTGCCCTCTTTTGCCGAGCCCAGACCCAGTACCCGGCCAAGAGGCGTGCGCCGGCTCATGCGCCACCGCCGAAGGTGCCGTAGGCGGCCAGGTAACACAGGGTGGTCAGCACAACCGATGTCGCGATCACAAACACACCTGAGCGACGCGCCGCTTCAATCTCAAGCAAGCGACCGGTGTCCCAGATCAAATGGCGAATACCGTTTGCCAGATGATAGAAAAAACTGAACGCGACGCCGAACATGACCAGACGCCCGAACAGTGAGCGGAAAAAAGCCGTGGCCGATGCATAGGCCTCGGGTCCGGCCGCAATGGCCATTAACCAATAGGTCAGGAACAGCAGCCCGATCGCCAAAAAGACGCCGGATATGCGATGGGCGATCGACGTCATGGACGTGATCTGGGGTCGATAGACTTGCAGGTGCGGCGACAACGGCCGCGGGTGAGTGCTCATGAACGATTCTCTTTCGCAGATCAGTCAGGTAAATGATGGCAGATTCGGGTGCAGACACCGCCAGCTAGAAATCGATGCAGCGGCCGTTCTTTTCCCAATCGCCGTAGCGCGTAGGATCAAGACCGTCGCGGCCACCGATTTCTTTCACAGTGGCGACTTTTTGATCACTCTGGTCTTTGCCGGTCGACGTCGCCGGGTCCGGTGTGTCACCGATCGCCTGCGTCGCCTTGCTTTCTTCAGATGTGGTCATATGTCCGCCCTTGTCGTTAGCGGCACATTTTCGCCTAACTGAACCTCATTACGCAATGGACCGGGCAGCGGCACAGCACGCATAATGGCCGAACAGCGTAAAAGCCGCGGTGTGCGCCGCTCAAAAAAGGAAAATGATTGTGAATGGTTCATACCAACTGGGTTTCGTCCACGTGCGTGGCGCGGATGCGGCCAATTTTTTGAATGGTCAATTTAGTCACAGCACGCTCGATATGACCCCCGGCGACCACCGAATCGGTGCTTTTTGCACCGCCAAAGGACGCACCGTCGCCGTGGCACATGTGCTGCGGCACGAAGAACATTTTGACCTGTGGACCAGTTCAGAGGTGCTCGCTGCACTTGTTGCCTCGCTGCAACGTTACGTCATGCGGGCGAAAGTCATTTTCGAGATGCCGGAAGCACCGGCCGCCAACACCATCGTCGTTGTCGGCGAGCATCTGGGCACGCTCGATCTGGCCGCCGACGATATCGCCGCGCGCAGCGTCGCACTGGGCGTGCCCACAGTCGTGGACGCTACGCGCGGGCAATTTGTGCCTCAGATGATCAATCTCGACCTTTTGGCAGGCATCGATTTCGCCAAGGGTTGCTACACCGGCCAGGAAATTATTGCGCGCACGCACAACCTCGGCACCATCAAACGTCGCATGCTGGGTTTTGCTTGCGCCGACGCGGACGCGCTGAACGCTGGTGACGAACTGCACACCGATCAGGGCGAGCGTATCGGTCAGGTCGTGAGCAGCGCCGGCCAACAGTTACTCGCGGTTGTGCGGCTGGCGGCGCTAAGTGATTCGCTCACCGCGGGTGATGACAAGATCACCATCGGGCCAATCGCTGACCTGCCCTACCGCATCCCTGAATACGACGCACTGAGCTGATGCACACAGTTCAGGCGAATTCAGCCTTCCGCTTCAGGGCGCATGTGCGGAAATAACAATACGTCGCGAATGGACGGCGCGTCGGCAAAGAACATCGCCAGACGATCAATCCCGATACCCAGACCACCCGCAGGCGGCATGCCGTACTCCAGCGCGCGAATGTAATCC
>CAYGSQ010000577.1:0-2693 GCA_964352435.1 uncultured Gammaproteobacteria bacterium
CGACCTGACGCGCCAGCGCACGGTGATGGAAATGACCGCCGCCGACCGGCCCGGCTTGCTGTTAAAAGTTGGTAACGCATTGCGCGACGCCAACGTCGATCTGCATGCGGCCAAGATCACGACGGTGGGTGAGCGCGCCGAAAACGTCTTCTTTCTGACCAACCCTGGGGGCGAAGCACTCACTGATCCTGAATGCACTACGTTGCGCGACGGTTTGCTTGCGCACCTCCAAAATCACGGCAAAGCTTGAATCACCGCATCGTGCCTCACACACTGGCACCTTCAACATGGCATGTTTTCTATGAATGACACGACACTTCGCAAGACGATCGATGACGCCTTCGACCAGCGCGCCAACATTACACCGAGCAGTGTGGATGCCGATGTGCGCGCGGCAATTGAGGGCATCATCGCTGACCTCGATTCCGGTACACGACGCATCGCCGAACCCGGTGACAATGGCTGGCAGGTGAACGAATGGCTAAAAAAGGCGGTACTGCTGTATTTTCGACTGCATGACAATGTGGTCATGGACGGCGCGGCGCATCCGGGTTTCGACAAGGTCCCGGTAAAATTCGCGGGGACCGACGCGGCGTCGTTCGAACAAATTGGCGCACGGGTGGTGCCGCCGGCAACGGTACGTCACGGTGCCTATGTCGCGCCCGGCACGGTGCTCATGCCAAGCTACGTCAATATCGGTGCCTACGTGGATAGCGGCACGATGGTCGACACCTGGGCGACCGTGGGGTCGTGCGCACAGATCGGTCGCAACGTGCACCTGTCCGGTGGCGTGGGCATTGGCGGCGTGCTCGAGCCGCTGCAGGCGGCGCCGACAATTATTGAAGACGACTGCTTTATTGGCGCCCGCTCAGAGATCGTCGAAGGCGTCATTGTCGAACGCGGCGCCGTGGTATCCATGGGCGTATTCATCGGCCAAAGCACGCGCATTTACGATCGGGCAACCGGCGAAATCACGTTTGGCCGCGTGCCCGCCGGTGCGGTTGTCGTTGCAGGATCGTTGCCATCTGACGACGGTCGCTACAGCCTCAACTGCGCGATCATCGTCAAACGCGTCGATGAAAAAACCCGCGGCAAAGTCAGCCTGAACGAACTCCTGCGACCCGACTAGGAAATACACTGTGAGCCAGATAGATCTTTACGGCCTTAAGAACTGCGACGGTTGCCGCAAAGCGCTGCGTACGTTTGAGGCGCAAGACCACACGGTCGTTTTCCACGACATTCGCGAGCCGGAAAATACGCGCACGGTCGTCGCATGGATCAAGGGGCACAACGACTGGCTCGCGTTCGTCAACCGGCGCTCCACGACGTGGCGCAATCTGGATGACGCCGACAAGGCCGATCTGACACACGCGCGCGCGCTCAAACTCCTTGCGCAACATCCAACGCTGATCAAGCGTCCCGTGCTGCGCATCGGCAACGTGACACTTGCCGGCTTTAGCCAAGATGCCGTTGACGCGGCACTCACTTGAGCGCGTCATGAACACAGGCCACTCGTCCGTGGTGACGCTTGCGCGCGAGTTGATTCAGCGTCGCTCCGTGACGCCCGATGACGCCGGCTGCCAGGCGCTGATGTGTGAGCGCCTGCAACGCATTGGTTTTGACATTGAGCTGCTGCCTTTCGGTGAGGTGCGTAACTTCTATGCAACCCGCGGACGCGCGCAGCCCACGCTGTGTTTTGCCGGGCATACCGACGTCGTGCCAACCGGTCCGGTCGAGCAATGGCGTTACCCGCCTTTCGACGCACATATCGCGAACGATCATTTGCACGGCCGGGGGGCAGCTGACATGAAAGGAGCGCTTGCGGCGATGGTCTGTGCGACCGAAGCCTTTGTCGCGGCGCACCCTGATCACACAGGGCGAATTGCCTTTCTGATTACCAGTGACGAGGAAGGACCATCGATCGATGGGACCAAACGCGTCGTGGAAACGCTGGCCGCGCGCGACGAGCGGATCGACTATTGCGTCATCGGCGAACCGAGCAGCGACCTGCAACTTGGTGATCGTGTACGCCACGGACGACGTGGGTCACTTAACGCTACGCTGCGTATTCGCGGCATTCAGGGTCACGTGGCCTACCCGCAACTGGCCCGCAATCCCATTCACGACGCCGCGCCCTTTTTGGACGCGCTGGCGCAAGAAGTGTGGGATGAGGGCAATGACGCGTTTCCGCCCACAAGCCTGCAGATATCAAACATTGAAGCCGGCACCGGTGCACGCAATGTCATACCGGGCGAACTCACCGCCCTGTTCAACTTACGCTTTTCCACGGAGCTTGATGCCGCTCAGATTCGGGCGCGGGTCGATGCGCTGATGACACGCTTTGAGCTTGACGCCAGCATCGACTGGCAGCTATCCGGTGCGCCATTTCTAAGCGCATCGGGTGCGCTACGTGACAGCACACTTGCGGCCGTGCAAGCCGTGGCCGGATTGACGCCCGAATGTTCAACCAGCGGTGGCACATCTGACGGTCGCTTTATTTGTGGTTGGTGTCCGGAGGTCATCGAACTTGGGACGGTCGGCCGCACCATTCATCAGATTGATGAGTGCGTCCAACTCGCTGAGCTCGACCAGCTCGCGCTGATCTATGAAGACATAATGAAACGGCTGCTTACGCGTTCCTAGCCTGCATTATTCATGAACCATCGACTGCGGGCGCCGATGCACCACCGATC
>CAYGSQ010000578.1:0-2071 GCA_964352435.1 uncultured Gammaproteobacteria bacterium
TGTTGGTCGATATGCTTTCAAATTATGATATCATGTGGTCGAAAGTAAGTTGCCGAGACGGCTTGAGTCAAACTGGGCCACCGACCTATGACGACGTTGTGCCATTCGCCCGGCGTCTGGTCGAAGCATTTTCCGACCGCGTGCTTTGGGGCACCGATTGGCCTCATCCAAATATGAAGTCGCATATGGCCGACGACGGCAAACTCGTCGACTACATTCCTAAAATAGCGGTAAGTAGCGAATTGCAGCGTAAGCTTTTGGTCGACAACCCAATGCGACTGTACTGGCCGGAGGAATGAAAGTTGTATTGGCAGGGGCAGGCGCATTTGGTAAGAAACACCTGGACAGCATCAATAACATTGACGGAGTCGAGTGTGTTTCAGTTGTGGGCCGAGACCTGAAATCCACGCAGGTCGTGGCCGAGCAGTATGGCATTGCCCATGCCACAACGGATCTTGACGAATCGCTAGAGCTGCCGGGTGTGGACGCCGCAATTCTTTGTACGCCTACGCAGTTGCACGCAGCGCAAGCGATTCAGTGCCTCGATGCCGGTAAGCACGTGCAGATCGAGATACCACTTGCTGATTCGCTTGCCGATGCTCAAGCGGTGGTTGCCAAGCAGCAGCAAACAGGGCTTGTCGCAATGTGTGGGCATACACGGCGTTTTAATCCGTCGCACCAGTGGGTTCACCGTCAAATTCAGGCGGGTGAGCTCAGTATTCAACAAATGGATGTGCAGACGCATTTTTTCAGGCGCGAGAATATGAATGCCGCTGGCGAACCGCGATCCTGGACCGATCACCTGCTGTGGCACCACGCGGCGCACACGGTCGATCTGTTTACGTACCAGACTGGCGAACCGATTGTTCACGTCAACGGCATGCAGGGTCCGCTCCATCCGCAGCTCGATATTGCTATGGATATGTCTATCCAAATGAAAACCGGTAGCGGCAAGATTTGTACGTTGTCGCTGTCTTTCAACAATGATGGTCCGTTGGGTACGCAATTCCGCTATGTTTGCGACCAAGGTACGTACATCGCGCGCTACGATGACCTGGTCGACGGCTATGGAAATCCGATCGATGTCTCAAATCTCGATGTTTCAATGAACGGAATTGAATTGCAGGATCGAGAGTTTTTTTCGGCCATAGCGGATGGGCGAGAACCGAATTCATCAGTAATGCAGGTGCTTGATTGCTATCGAGTACTCCACGAAATCGAAGAGCAATTTGGAGATCGCTAATGATAACAAGTGCAAAGGTCGCGACCCCGCACGGTATCGCCTACACACGCCGTCTATGCAATCATTTTGCCCATAAGATTCCCGCAAGCGCTGACGATACGCACGGCGTTATCGAATTCCCTTTCGGCGTGTGTTCAATTGATTGCGATCAGAGTTACATGCACATGAAAATCGTCTTGACCGACTCAAGTGCGGTAGACAAAGCGGAGCAGGTCGTTGGTGATCACTTGGTTCGCATGGCGAACAAGGATGAACCGGTTGTGAATTGGCATCGCGAGACTGGCTAGATAGAGTCAGGTTCCGCGTGCCAGCCGCTTGGCCGTCCCGAGTTCTCGAAAAATGGTTGATCCGTTGGCTGGTGACGGTTATCCGCAATTCAGCGACGCGTACCGAAAGATAGCGATTTCTGTGAGATACATCGGTTCTTTGACGTTCTCACCGCTATCCAATTCTAGAACTAACCCGGGTGGTCTGTGCAAGTTCCGCCGCATGTCTAGAGCGGACACCGTGCAAGGGCATGGCTGGCGCGAATGTGCGCGCCGGACTTTCGCGCAATTCAGCTATGCATCGTTATGCACTGTGCCGCATCGAATGCAACGGGCGTCACCAAAAAATACTCACAAATACAATCAGTTACAAGTCATTTTCTCAAACTACGAACCTGCTGTTGGAAACACCGGTTCTCTCCGGTCACACAGTTTTTTGGTTTATGCATCAAGTAGTTAATGGCCGAGGCTGTCATTGACTTTTTGTTCCAACACGACGAGTGCGGGAGTTTTGCGGGACTTTCTCATTGCCTTTCGCGACGCCGATTAAGAATGCGTGGAC
>CAYGSQ010000578.1:2081-2687 GCA_964352435.1 uncultured Gammaproteobacteria bacterium
ACGGGGGCCGTACGTGACCGCGTGGTGGCCAACACGAACGAACGCGGTTTTCTAACTCGTCAGTTTGTCATCCACGACGTAGCCCATCGACTTATAGCCCTTTAGTCGACGCTGGTACATTCTGCTCAAGACTGGCACCTCTTCGTCTACGTAGTCGTAGACTCGAACCTCTTCTTTGCCACGGTATTGCCGATGCAGGCGTCCTACGTATTGTTGTAACGTACCTTTCCAGGATATCGGCAGTGTCAGGAACAGTGTGTCCAGTCTTGGGTCATCGAATCCTTCGCCGATATAGCGGCCCGTCGCAATGATCAGTCGCTCTTCAGATTCGGGAACAGATGAAAGGCTCTCCAGTGCCTCAGCGTTCTTTCTGCGACTGCGGCCGCCGCGCAAAACAATGACGTTCTTAGCAAACGACCGTAGCCTCTCAGCCAACATGTCGAGATGCGCTACGCGTTCGGTCAGGACTAACGGCGAGCGACCGGCCTCCAACGCTAACAAAATGTCATTGAAGATTTGCGCATTGCGCGAGTCATCGTCGGCTAGTTTTCCGTAAAGAGCCTGTATTGCTGTATCGCCCTCGTCGTCAGATGATTGGAATACAGT
>CAYGSQ010000579.1:0-2686 GCA_964352435.1 uncultured Gammaproteobacteria bacterium
TGTCGCTTACGGCCGTGCCCGGTCACCCGGGCAAAGTTAATCTGCTCGCCAGAATCGGCCAGGGCCCTCCGGGACTCGCACTGTGCGGACACACCGACACGGTCGCGTTTGACGACGAGCGCTGGCAATTTGATCCATTTGCGGCCAAGCAGGTTGATCACAAGATGTACGGTTTGGGCAGCAGCGACATGAAGGGTTTTCTGGCGATTTGCGCGTCGGTTCTGGCTGATCAGCGCGCGGACACGCTCAATCGCGAAGTGATCGTGCTTGGCAGCGCGGACGAAGAAACCAGCATGGCCGGTGCCCGTGCGTTGGTAGACGACGGTCAGCCACTGGCGCCATTCGCGGTCGTCGGCGAACCCACCTCGCTGGTCCCGATGCGACAGCACAAAGGTATTTTCATGGAGGGTATTCGGCTGCTCGGCCGCTCCGGACATTCGAGCAACCCAGCCCTGGGTGCCAATGCGATCGACGCGCTGCACGACGTGCTCAGCGCGCTTAAGTCATGGCGTGAGGAGCTTGCCGACACCCATACCAATAGCGACTTCGACGTGCCTGTGCCCACGCTCAACTTTGGTCACGTGCGGGGCGGCGACAATCCAAACCGTATCTGCGCGCAGGCGCACTTACATATTGATATGCGCCTGCTGCCGGGCATGACGGTCAGCGCAACGCGCGAGGCACTGCATCAGCGTGTGCGCGACGCGGTGCGGGGCAGCGGCGTAGACACGCAATTCGACACACTGTTTGCCGGCGTCAATCCACTGTGCACAGACGCCGATTCAGATCTGGTCCGTCACTGCGAACACCTTAGCGGGCGCACCTGTGGCACCGTTAACTTTGGCACCGAGGCGCCGTTTTTCACGGAACTGGGCGCCCAGAGCGTGGTGTTTGGACCCGGTGACATTGATCTGGCCCACCAACCCGACGAGTATCTCGACCTGACCCAGATTGAGCCCACGCGTGTTGCACTGGCCGGACTGATTGATCGTTACTGTCGCGTGAGCGCCTGACGGCCATGCCACTGTCGCGTATCCATACCGACCAAAGCTTGCAGACGGGCCAGGTCGTCGCGCTCAACCGTGATCAAGCGCACTACCTGCATCGCGTTTTGCGGCTTGGACCGGACGACGCCGTCTACCTGTTTAATTCCGGTGACGGCGAATTTGCCGCCACGGTCGTCGAGGTGCGCGGTGCCAACGCCAGCGTACGCATCGACCACGCCGTCACAACGGCCACCGAATCACCGCTGATCACAACACTGATTCAGGGTCTGTGCCGTTCCCAGCGCATGGATTACTGCATACAAAAGGCCAGTGAGCTGGGCGTGACACGGATCGTACCGCTACGCACCGAGCGCTCGGTCGTGCGCCTGGACGAACGGCGCGCAGCCAAACGCCTCGCGCATTGGCAAGCCATTGCCGTCAGTGCCTGCGAGCAATCCGGCCGCGTACAGGTACCCATGATCGAGGCACCGCTAGCGCTGAACGAAGTACTCGTACGCGACGATTTAGGCGGCCGGGCACTGCTCGATCCGGAGGCGGGTGACGCCTATAAACAATGGCAATTTGACGGCACGTCGCTCGCGCTGATGATTGGCCCGGAAGGCGGATTCTCGCCCGCTGAGATTGAGCAAACGCTCGCTGCCGGGACGGCACGCTGGCGTATGGGGCCGCGCGTACTGCGCACGGAAACTGCCGGCATGGTGGCGCTGGCGATGGCGCAAACGCGTTGGGGCGACCTAGGACGCTAGCGGCCCACCAGGGCGTCGGCAATCATGTGCTCAAGCTGTTCAATATCGGGAACCAGCGGCCGCTGGTTGACCATTTTGACCTGACACAGCACGGGGCCGGGATCAGGCCAGGTCGACGTATCGTCGTATTCAAGCACCATGGCATTGACCCGCACGAGCTGTGGAAAGCCCTGAGTCACCACACCAAAACATTTGCCCGGCAGTACATCGGTTAGCGTGCGTAAGAGCACGATACGTGTACGGCCCTCGGTTTGCGGCACGTCACCACCGCTGGCGCCCTCAAACGACACCAGCGGTATGGTTTCTTTTTCCCACTCGATGGTACCGAGTAGCCACGATGGTTTGTCGGGGAGTGCCGTGCATTCACGAAAACCGGTCACCTCGGTAACGTTGGCACGCGGTACCAACAGCCGATGCTGCGACAAGGGCACCAACAAACTATAAATGTCTTGCTGCTCGGCCAGCTCGCTCATGCTTCACCCTGCTGGGGTTCAATTCGCTCACGCGCAATCAGCGGATAAATCGCATCGAGTAGCTGAGCTTCCTGATAAGGCTTGCCCAGATAGCCATCGACGCCCAACTCAAAGGCTCGCGTACGATGTTTGTCGCCCGTCCGTGACGTGACCATGATGATCGGCAAATCACGCAAGGTTTGGGAATTGCGAATGTGGGTGGACACTTCATAACCATCCATACGCGGCATCTCAATATCGAGCAGCACCAGATCAGGTACCGTCTCTGCCATGAGCGCGACGGCATCAACGCCGTCTTTCGCCGTCATGACGCGCATATCATTACGTTCGAGCAAGCGCTGCGTCACGCGACGCACCGTGATCGAATCGTCCACCACCAAAATTAGCGGCCGATCGTCACTGCGCGACGGCGCCGCTGCAACGGGTGCGACCGTCTGCGCGCGGCGCACGAGTGTCGCGA
>CAYGSQ010000580.1:0-1554 GCA_964352435.1 uncultured Gammaproteobacteria bacterium
ACCAAACGCGGTGCGGCCGTGACCGGGGTCGATCACGCCGCGCAGGCACTCGCCGTGGCGCGCGATCACGCTGCAGCCGGCAGCCTTGAAATCGACTACCAGCACACCACTGCGGAAGCACTTGCCGACGTGCACGCGGGCGAATTCGATATCGTGACCTGCCTCGAGATGCTCGAACATGTACCGGATCCCGAGTCGGTCGTATGTGCCTGCGGCAAGCTTCTGAAACCAGGCGGTCGCGCTTTTTTCGCCACCATCAACCGAAACCCCAAGTCGTACGCTATGGCGATCGTCGGGGCCGAATACGTGCTGCGCCTGCTGCCGCGCGGCACCCACAACTACCAAATGTTCATCAAACCCTCTGAGCTCGACGCCTTCGCGCGAGCGGCGGGCCTGACGCTTGAGCAGATGACCGGCATGCAATACAACCCGCTGACAAAGTCGTATAGCCTTGGCCCGGACGTCGACGTCAACTACATGATGTGCTGCCGCGCGCCGGACGACACCGAGTAATGCCGGTCCAGGCCGTACTGTTTGACCTGGACGGAACGCTCGTCGACACGGCGCCCGATATGGGTGGCGCGCTCAATGACATGCTGGTTGCCCGCAAGTGCTTACCGCTGCCTGCACCTGAGCTGCGGACGCTGGTATCACACGGCAGCCGTGCCCTGGTCGAACGCGGCTTCGGCACCAGCAATGAAGCGGCCACCACACGGCGTATCCGCGAGTTCCTTGAGGTCTATGGGCAACGCGTTGCGCGCCACAGTCGCCTGTTCGACGACATGGACCCACTGTTGCAGTCGCTCGAGGCACGCGGTATCCACTGGGGCGTCGTCACCAACAAGCCGGAGGGCTTAAGCCACACACTGATGGAAGCCCTCACGCTGAGCCAGCGCACATGCGTGCTCATCGGCGGCGATACGCTGAGCGAACGCAAACCGCATCCTTTGCCGTTGCTGCATGCTGCAAAACTCATCGATGTGCCGGCCAACCATTGCCTTTACGTCGGCGATGCGCAGCGCGACATCAGCGCCGGACGCGGTGCAGGCATGACCACTGTAGCCGCCGCGTACGGGTACATCCTCGACAGCGACAACGCCGCCAACTGGGGCGCCGACTATCAGGTTGAGTCCGTGACCGAACTCGCCGCGTTAATCGAGCGGCTCCTGCCTCCCCTGACGCGAGCCGCCGATGGTCATCACTGATGATCTGCTTGTCGCGGCAGCGATCGGACTTGGTATCGGTTTTTTTCTGGGCGCACTGGTATTTGGTTTGATCTATGCCAGCCGGGCACGCGAGCAACGCGCGCGTGCAGACATGATTCAAACCCGACTCGATCAACGGGACGATCTGGATACCGAGCGCGATGCAATGATTGATCTTGCCGGAGAGCGCCTGTCGGCCACCTTCGACTCGCTGGCTAACCAGTCTCTGCAAACCAACAGCACGACGTTTTTACGCCTTGCCACCGAAAACCTGGGCCGCTTTCAGGAACGCGCTGCCGCGTCGCTGGAGCAAAAAGAAAAAGCCATGTCGCAAATGGTTGGGCCAATT
>CAYGSQ010000580.1:1564-2676 GCA_964352435.1 uncultured Gammaproteobacteria bacterium
GATTGAAGCCGTTGAAAAAGAGCGTCACGCGGCTTTTGGCAGCATCACCGAGCAACTGCGCGCCGTCGGCGAAGCGCAACGAGCGCTGCAGCTCGAGACGGGCAATCTCGTTGGCGCACTCAAACGTCCCGAAGTCCGCGGACAATGGGGTGAAATTACACTGCGACGCATCGCCGAACTGGCGGGCATGGTGGCTCACTGCGACTTTTATGAGCAGGTTCACGTCACCACAGAAACCTCGACCGCACGCCCCGACATGATCGTGCAGCTACCCGAGGCACGCTCGCTGGTCATTGATTCCAAAACACCACTGGATGCGTATCTTGCCGCGTTCGAAGCCACCACCCCCGAAGAACGCAAGATCCAGATGACGCGCCATGCCAGACACATTCGCGAACACGTGCGCTCGCTGGCCGGCAAGCAATACTGGCAGCAGTTTGAGACCGCCCCGGAGTTTGTCGTGCTGTTTCTGCCGGGTGATCCGTTCCTGTCCGCCGCGCTCGAGATTGAGCCGCAGTTGCTCGACGATGCTTTACGCCAGAAAGTTATTATCACGACGCCATCGAGTTTGATGGCGCTACTCAAGACGGTTGCCCATGGCTGGCGCCAGATGGAGCTCAACGACAACGCAAGGGTCATTCGCGATCTGGCACAATCTCTCTATCAGCGGCTGGCCACGTTTACGACGCACCTTGCCCGCGTAGGGCAAACGCTCGAACAAAGTGCAAAGGCCTACAACCAGGCCGTCGGCTCGCTTGAGCGCCAGGTATTGCCCGGCGCACGCAAATTTACCGAGTTGGGTGTCAGCAGCAAAAGAGACATTGCCGATCTGGGCGCCATCGACACTGAGCTGCGTACACCGGTTGACCCAACCGAACGTGACATAGAGTCCGGCACAAGCAATGAGTGACGCGCAGGCCGCATTCATAGCGCGACACATTCCAGTGGCGAGCGACGCGCACTACGCCGTGTTGTTCACGCCGAGCGAACAGCGCACCGCGACCGCCGCCGCGTTTGCATTCTTCGACACCATGCGCGGCATGCTGCGCATTCAGAACGACGTCGCGCCGACCAAGGTCACCTGGTGGCATGAAGAACTTGAGCGCATGCGC
>CAYGSQ010000581.1:0-2665 GCA_964352435.1 uncultured Gammaproteobacteria bacterium
AGCAAATGCCTGCGCCATGACAGCCTCGTTGATCGTGTGATTGGCGCGCTCTCAAGCGCGGCACTTGACGGTAGCTCCCTGTGTCTTGAGCTCACGGAGAGCGTGCTGGTCGATGATTTCGACGCGACCGCCGAGATCTTGCGTGAACTGGCGCAGCTCAACGTAAGTATCAGTATCGACGACTTTGGCACCGGCTACTCGTCGTTTAACTATCTGCACAAATTGCCGGTTCATAACCTGAAGATTGACCGCTCGTTTATCGGTCAGATGGAACAAAGTCAGAACTGCTACAAAGTCGCCAGCGTGATTATTGCGCTGAGCGACCAGCTCGGCCTGAACGTCGTCGCCGAAGGGATCGAAAGCTCGCGCCAGATAGCCCTGCTGCAGCAACTCGGCTGCGAATTCGGTCAGGGCTACTTCCTGGCCAAGCCCATGTGCGCCGAAGACTTTGAAGCCCTCATGCACGCCACGCACGGCAAGATGTCCCCTGCACTGTCGGTGGTTGCCAGCGGCTAGAGAATGTCGGCAAGCCCGTCCGTTTAGCCTATACTTTGCCAATGGCTAAGACAGGCAAAAAAGGCATGGCGCCAGAGCGCGTTATCGCAGTCAATAAAAAGGCGCGTTACGACTATTTCATCGAGAGCGTGACCGAGGCCGGTATTGCGCTCGAAGGCTGGGAAGTGAAAAGCCTGCGCGAAGGCAAAGTCCAGATCAAAGAGTCGTACGTCATCATTCAGAACAATGAGGCATGGCTGGTGGGCGCGCATATTACGCCGCTCTCGACGGCCTCCACTCATGTTCATGCCGCGCCGGTACGCGCACGCAAGCTGCTCATGCATCGACGCGAGCTGGACGTGCTGATTGGCGCCGTCGAGCGCAAAGGTTACACGCTGGTGCCATTACAAATGCACTGGACAACCGGGCGCGCCAAGCTCAACGTCGGTCTTGCAAAAGGCAAGAAACAACACGACAAGCGCGCCACCGACAAGGACCGCGACTGGAACCGCCAAAAGCAACGCATCCTCAAAAACGGTTAGACGGCCGCCGAAGCGCCGTAGTTCAGGATTGGTCTCGCCTGCCGCTACCCAGGCTATGAATCCTGAAGTTTTTTCGCCGGATACGCGGCACCTGTCCGCAGCAAGAACTGCCTTGCGCGACATGGAGCGCAAGATCGATCAACTCCCCTTGCTGCCGCAGGTGTTGGTGCGCATCATGCGACTCAATGCCTCATCGGACGACTATTTCCAGGAGCTCGAAAAGCTCACCAAAGAAGACCCGCCGCTGACCGTGCGGCTGTTGATCGTCGCCAACTCCGCAAGCTCTGCGCCCGTATCGCCGATCAAGACGATTCGTGAAGCGATCACCCGAATCGGTGCCGTGAACATTACTAAACTGGTTGCCTCGTTAGCGGTACAGCGCGTGTTCTTGCCCTCGACATCGGAGCAGCTGGATTTGTGGCGACATTCTATGATTGTGGCATTGCTGTGCGAGCACCTGGCCGCATCAACGCCGGCGCTGGGCCTCAAAAAAGAGGAAGCGTACCTGGTTGGCTTGCTGCACGACATTGGTCGGTTCGTGATGTTTGAACATGCATCTAAAGAGCTGCAGCGGGTGGATGAATCGCACTGGCACTCGCCCGAAGCATTGATTGCCGCCGACAAGGAAGTCTTCACATTTACTCACAGCGAGCTGGGCTATCTGGCATGTAAGCATTGGGGATTACCAAGAGAGATTGGTCAGGTGGTTCGAGTGCATCACGCGGACGTATCAATGCCCGTGTCGCCCGGCGGCCTTGACGCCATGACGCTGTGCGTACAAATTGCGGATCGCTTGCATTTGGCGATGTTTGACGAGCACGGCCTGCGCGACCAGTCCGAAGACGATCTTGTCACTGCCGTCACGCAATCCTGTCTCGAGCCACTGGCCGCTTGTGAGCTGATTGACGCGAAAAAACTGGCGCGGAACCTGCCGGATCTGGACGCTCGAGCCCGCCAAATGCTTGGTAGCCTGTAGGTTGCCAACACGTTCTGTGGGCCTTGAAACCCCACCATGCGGCCTCATGTATCAAGAGTGAGTAGCGTCGGGGGCAAACTGACGCTAGACTCTCACTCAATCACTTTCGGGGGTGTCCTGGTTTCGACGGAGGTCACAAAACCTTGAGTGCATGCCGAGGGGTAGATAACCTCGTTAAAAAATGCTGCAAAACTTTTAGTTGCCAACGACGACAACTACGCACTAGCTGCTTAAAAACCAGCTTTAGTGCCCTCTGACCATTATGTGCTTGTGCATGTGGATTCCAGGGGTCATCCTCACAAGATCGCACGGGAAGCTTGCTTAGGGCCGAACTGCTAAATAAGTACTGAGCTGGCGGCTGATTTGCCCTGCCCATCGGGTTGTCGGTCGCGAGATTAAAGATGGAATAAGCATGTAGATCTTAAGGCGGCGGACATTCGGACGCGGGTTCGATTCCCGCCACCTCCACCATTGCTCGGTTTTCAGGCCATTGAAAACTCTTAAAAAGCGCCCATTGTGGCGCTTTTTTCGTATTTAATTCCGTTACTTAGGCGATCTACGGTTCATTCTTGCCATATCTAGGCATAACTGGCCTTTTCACAACTTCTGGGGGTATTTTTGGGGGTATAAAATTCATGGATTTGGAAATACC
>CAYGSQ010000582.1:0-2655 GCA_964352435.1 uncultured Gammaproteobacteria bacterium
AAGCGGATCCCACAGTGCGCTTTCACCGTGCATTTTTTCAAACGCGCGTCGAATAACGCGCGGCACCTGAAATAACTCGAGCATAGTGCCCGGCACCAGCGCGGTTTCCATGTACGCAAAACGCGTGCCGTTGACCGCCTCGCCTTCTTGCACGGGCGTGACCGACTTGTGCGCAAAATAATCCAGATCCCGATCGATGTCGTCCGTCATCACGCCGACATGCTGCAAACCTTCGCCGCGCGTCTGCAGAAAATCCCGGAAAATCGACGGTGCATCGTTTCGCTGCAGCACCAGCTCGATCTGCACATCGCCGGAGTAGGCCAGCGCCACGTCCATGTCGATCGGTGACGGTTCACCGCGGTACAGGCACGTGGTGTAGGGCACATGCTCAAGCACAAAGAAGGGCCCGACTTCCAGGATGCCCGCCCAGTGCTCGATGGCCGCATCAAGATCTGATACGACGTAACTAAATTGGACGATGGGGCCAAGTGTACGGCTCAATTATTCATTCTTCTGTCATCCAGTGCAGGCCACGATCAATGAGAGTCAGAAACACGGGCGATGACCATGCGCCGCGTTCCACCTCAGGATACCAATCCATGAGCGGCCGCATGTCATGATGGCCGCGACAGTGCCCCAGATTCAAATACAGCACTTGCCCGTCACCAACCTGGCGTCGATACAGGATGGGCCGGCGCGCCTCGTCAAAGTAGTCGCGCTCGGCAAAACCACGCATCGCTTTGCCGCTGAAATTTGCGTAGAGCAAGGTCTCGATATCGGCACGCAGGTCGACCAGGTAAAGTTCGTCGTCAACGGTGAACGTATCGATGCCGGCTACCAGCGGATCATCCGGGCACGCATTGTGCACCTCGAACGGCCCTTTAGGCGGATGCGCCAGAAACTGACTTCCCAGCATTTCCATGAACGCTGGCGCTACGGGCGGGGAACGGGCGTAGCCTTTGTCATCAATGTCGACCATCGCATTGGTTCCGTGCAATGCGAACCAGCGCCCGCCGCGCGACAAGAACGCATGCAGCGCCGCGATTTCGGCGTCGTTGGGCATGACGTTGGTGGTGTAGGTCACCAGCGCGTCGGCCTGTTCAATGGCGGCGATATCGCGGTAGTCGGGCAGCACGGTTGTGCGCACGTCTTGCTGTGCGTATAAACGCTGCAGCAACTGCACGCGCACGTAGTCGAAATCGTGGTACAGGCCGCCACAGACGAGCACGACATTACAGCACGGGGCGTTCAAGGTGCTAGCCAAGCAGGGTCTGCGGCTGTTCCAAACGACCGCGCAAGTCCGACAGGAAACGTCCCGCGGTAGCACCGTCGATCGCGCGATGATCGCAGCCAAGCGTCAGCGTCATCTGCCGACCAAACGCAACACGGCCGTCGCGCTCGGTGGGTACCGGACGCGCCGCGCCCACCGCCAGAATAGCGCCCTGAGGTGGATTGATCAGTGCCGTGAACTGGCTGACACCAAACATCCCCAGATTGGATATCGTGAACGACCCGTCACGCAAATCATCATTCTCGAGCTTGCCCTCACGTGCACGCTGCGCAAGATCTGCCACGCCAGCGCTGATTTTATCGATGGCCAGGTGTTGCGCACGATGCAAAACCGGTGTGATCAACCCGCCCTCAATCGCGACCGCAATAGCGACGTTGGCATCATCGAGGGGCACGATTTCCTCGTCCCCGACGTTTATGTTGACGTCCGGATGCTCGACCAATGTCAAGGCCACTGCACGCACCAGCCAGTCGTTGACCGAGGTCTTGCGCTGCGCTCCGGCGTTGAACGCGGCACGCGCTGCCAGCAGTGCATCGACAAACACATCGATTTGCACGTTGTAATGCGGAATATTCTGGTACGACGCAGTCAGGCGACGCGCGATTTGTTTACGCATGTTCGAAAACGGTACGCCCGCGCGGGCTGCCGTGGCCGCGGGCCCGCTGGTCGGCAGGTCCGCGACGCGCACCCGGTTGTACCGACCGCTGCCCTCAATCGCGCTGATGTCCACGCCGTCGCGCTGGGCAACACGTTTGGCTATATCGGTAGCCGCGACGTCACGCAATGCATTCAGGTCCACCTGATTGTCCACCGCCCCGCCCGGTGCCACCGGTACGCTGCGGGCTGCCGTCTGCACATCCTGCAGCTGCACGCGCCCATCGCGCCCGCTGCCGGCAATGGTGGTCACGTCGACCATCAACTCGCCCACCGCCTGCGCGGCCCGCGGGCTGATGCGAATATGCTCGGGGATATCAGGTGCATGCCGCGGCGCGGGGGGATCGGTCGACACGGCCGCCACCTCAGCCTCGGGTTGCGCGGCGTTCGCAGAATCGTCGTCCGCGGGCGCACCACCTGCTGGCACAAACGCCGCGATAAATTGATCGACCAGGTCATCCGACATGCCGGCTTCGCCAAACACAGCCAACAACGCGCCAACCGCCAGCGTGTCACCTTCCTCCGCAATTCGGCGCAGGCACACCCCGTCGTATTCGGCTTCCACCTCGTTAACAATCTTGTCGGTCTCGATGCCGACGAGAATTTGTCCTTTTTGAAACGCGTCGCCCTGCGCCACCTGCCACTCGGACACGATGCCTTCCACCATCTCAATGCCCCACTTGGGCATGGTCAACGCGCGCAGTTGGCTC
>CAYGSQ010000583.1:0-2651 GCA_964352435.1 uncultured Gammaproteobacteria bacterium
CACGAATCAGGAGCGGCATCGCAACGTTTTCCAGCGCGGAGAACTCCGGCAGCAAATGATGAAACTGATAAACAAAACCCAACAGTTCGTTACGCAATTTGCCGCGCGCCGCTTCACCCAACGCACCCAGATCGTGACCCCGCACCTGCACCGACCCTGACGTCGGTGTATCCAGGCCGCCCAGCAACTGCAGCAAGGTGGTTTTTCCGGCACCCGATGCGCCCACAATCGCCAATGACTCGCCGCGCTCGACCACCAGGTCCAGATCGTCGAGCACGACCAATTCACGCCCACCTTCACTGAAGCGTTTGCCAAGTTTCGTACAGCGCAAAATACTCGCGTTGGCATCAGTCATGGCGCAGTGCCTTGGCAGGTTCCGTACGCGCTGCGGTGAGCGCCGGGTAAAGCGTGGAACACGCCGACAAAATCATTGCGATGATCGCCACAAACATAACCTCTTTGGCGTCAATGCGCGCCGGCAAGTCGTCAATCAAATACACTTCGGGATCGAGTAGCAGCATGCCCGTGACCCACTCCAAAAATCGCAGTAACGGATCGACCGCGTAGGACAACGCAATGCCCAGCACCACACCAAACACGGTGCCAATCGAACCAATGGCAATACCCTGCACGACGAACACACTCAGCACCTGTGACGGCGGCGCGCCCATGGTGCGCAAGATTGCGATATCACCCCGCTTCTCACGCACCACCAACACCAGCGTCGAGACAATATTAAACGCCGCCACCGCCACAATCAGCAGCAGAATAAAAAATAACACCGACTTGGTCAGCCGCACAGAGTGAAAAAAGTTGGCGTGAGTGCGCGTCCAGTCACTCACCAGATAGTTTTGCCGTTTGAGTGAGCGCGCCACATCAACCGCCACGCGCGGCGCCTGAAACATGTCCTCCAGCCGCAGGCGCAAACCGCTGACGTTATCTTTCAGGCGATAAATGCGCTGCGCGTCGCTCATGTGCACGTAGGCCAGGCCCCGATCAAACTCAAACATACCCACGCTGAACGTGCCGAGCACGGTGAACTGGCGCATACGCGGAATCAGCCCTACCGGCGTAATCTTGGCTTCGGAAATCAACAGCAGCACTTTGTCACCGACATCGAGCTCCAGTTCCTGCGCCAGACGCGACCCGAGGACGATGCCGTACTCACCGGCCTTGAGCCCGGCCGCGGCGGTGCTGATCGATTCGATCTGCGCCACCTCGCGCTCAAGCTCAGGCACGATGCCACGCACCAGTACGCCGCTGACATTTTGCCCGTGCACCAGCATGCCCTTGTCTTCAACGAACGGCGCGGCGGCGGCCACCTCAGGATGCGCCAACGCGGTCTCGCGCGTGGCGCGCCACACGTACAGTGACTCGCCCTCATCGGCCGCAATCGTCGCGTGCGAGGCAAGCGCCAAAATACGCTGACGCAACTCCGCCTCAAAACCGTTCATGACGGACAGCACAACGATCAGCACCGCGACGCCCAGCGCGATGCCCAGCATCGACACCCGTGAGATAAAACTCACGAACGAATGCTTCGACCCACTGTGCACATAACGCCACCCAATACGTCGGGCCAGACTACTCATAGCGCAGCGCCTCTGCCGGTGCGACAGCCGCCGCCCGTCGCGAGGGAAACAAAGTCGACGTCAGGGCAAGAACGAGCGAAGCGCCGCAAATCATCGCGACTTCGCCCCAGCGCAGCTCAGACGGAATATTGGTCACATAGTAAACCTCGGGATTGAACAGCTTGCGGCCGACGAGCGACTCCAGCGCTGCGGCCGCTGACTCGACGTTAAGTGCGCCAAACACGCCGATCAGCGCACCAATCACCACACCCGCCACGGCGATCAACGCGCCCTGGGTCAGAAAAATACGTGTCACACCCGCCGGCGACATGCCAAAGGTGCGCAGCACGGCGATGTCATTACGCTTGTCGCTGACCACCATCATCAGCATCGCGTTGATGTTGAACGCTGCGACGCCAACGGCCAGCAGCAAGAACAGACTCATCATGACTTTCTCGACCTTGAGCGCGCGAAAATAGCTGGCCTGCTGACGCGTCCAGTCGTCCACCTCGTACTGCGCCGGCAGATTTGCCGTTAGTCGCCGCGCTACCGCTGGCGCACGCATCAGGTCGTCAAGTTTCACGCGCACACCGGACGCCTCACCCTGCAAACCAAACAGCGC
The DNA here is from genome assembly GCA_964352435.1 of uncultured Gammaproteobacteria bacterium. Classification (GTDB taxonomy): domain Bacteria; phylum Pseudomonadota; class Gammaproteobacteria; order Steroidobacterales; family JBCCMA01; genus JBCCMA01. The sequence continues at coordinate 2,194 of CAYGSQ010000583.1, forward strand.
GACGGCGTCGTCAAGATGCATGACCGACCGGGCGGTGGCCGAGCTTTGCAGGCCCGCATTGAAGATGCCGGTCACCGTAAAGCGGCGCATCAACGGGAGCACAGAACGACCGTCGGCGCTGGGACGCGGAATCATGATTGTGAGCTTGTCACCCACCGACGCTTCGACCAGATAGGCCAGATGGTTGTCGAGCAGGATGTTCTGACTGCCGGCCGCAAGAGAGGCCAGATCGCCGACCAGGAGACTGTCCGCCAGCACGGACACCTGAGCCTCGGTTTCAGGCAGCACGCCACTGATAATGGTGCCGTTCAGGCGCGAGCGATTGACGATCATGCCCTGCCCTTCGACAAACGGTGCCGCCCCGACTACTTCGTCGTCTGCGCTGATCTGGTCGAGCAAGCTGCGCCAGTCAGCCACCGCCCCGCCCTGCTCACTGACGGTGACGTGCGCGCTGAGAC
>CAYGSQ010000584.1:0-2647 GCA_964352435.1 uncultured Gammaproteobacteria bacterium
TCCGCCAACGACTCCCACTCAATGTCCGACAGCGCAGCGGCGCCGCGCTGTGCGAGCGTGAGGTAATCGTCCGTCGCCATCGACCAGTGGTAATAACCCGAATAGTCCGCGTCCAGCATCATCCAGTCGGGGCACTCCCCGCCGTCAAACACAAAGTCGGCGCGCGGCTCACGCAGCCATTCGCACTGCATGGCCACCTCGTCGCCACGGCCGTAGCGCACGCACACTGGAAACTCCCAGGTTTGCGCCTTGCCGGACTTGAGCCCAGTGGGCACGTAGCGCGATTGGGACAAGCCCATGGTGCCGTCCGTACAGGCTTTTTCGATGGCGACCCGCGGCAGACCATTTTGAAACAGAAAGCTCTTGAAAGACGGCTCGATCCCCGGCTCGGAGGCACGCACGACCGAATCGATAAAATCGTTAACGTCGGCACTGCCCCACGCAAATCGCTGCATATGATCGCGCACCGCGGTGCGGAAGGTCTCTTTGCCAACGTAGTGCTCCATCATGTTGAGCACGGCGCCGCCTTTGGCGTAAGTAATCGAATCGAACGCGGCAACGATGTCGTTGTGGTCCTCGACCGGCTCGCGAATCTGGCGCGCACTTTGCAGGCCGTCTTCTTTTTTGGCCGAGCGCAGTCGGCTGAGTCGCGCCAGCTCAGGTCGCGCGCCCGGGTCGTAGATCTCGATCGCCTTGTATGACATCCAGGTAGCGAATGATTCATTCAGCCAGATATCGTTCCACCAGGGCATGGTGACCAGATTGCCAAACCACATGTGCGCCAGCTCGTGCGCCATAACGGACGCGTAGGCCTGACGCTGGGTTACGGGGGCATCATCACGCAACAACAGCAGTCGTTCGCGAAACGTAATGGCACCGGCATTTTCCATTGCGCCGGATTGGAAGTCGGGCACCGCAATGATGTCGAGCTTGCTGTAGGGATAGGGCTGATCGAAATAGGTTTCGAGCGGCGCCAGCAGTGCACCGGTGGTCGCCAACGCGTGTGCCAGGTCGGCCCCTTTGCCATGCGCCGCAATGCCGCGCAACGGCAGCGGCTTTTTACGCGGCCCGTTGGGCGGAATTGGCGTGCCTACGACCACATCAAGATCACCCACGGCAATCGCCACCAAATACGTCGGCAGCTTTTCCGTGGTCGCGAATCGAACCGTCTTCATCCCGTCGGCGGCATCCTCGGTCCCGACGGCTTCGGTGTTAAAGATGGCGACGTGCTCAGCGCGCACCGTCACAGACATATCGAACGTGGTCTTGTGTTCCGGCTCGTCAAAACTGACGAACGCCTTGCGCGCAAAAATGGATTCGAACTGGGTGAACGCGTAAGAGCGTCCGTCTTCGTCTACGCGATATAGACCCAACAGCTGGCGATCAAACGGTGCATCGTAGCCAAACTCAAGGGTCAGCGTCTGTGGGTCAACCGGTCGGCCAAAGGCCACGTACGCAACGCCATCGTCGGTAAGCTGGCGATAGTTGGCCCGTACAGAACCCCCGTCGGCCGTGCGCACGTTGGCGCGCGTCACGTTGAGGTTTTTGCCATGCAGGTACAGGCCCTCAACGCGCTCGCTCAGCAGCACGTCGATCGCCACTTCCCCGCTGAAGCGCTCGCGCTCGGGCACTACTTCCAGCGCCAGGCTGTAGTGCACCGGCGTTGCCGGTCCACCCAACTGGCCGCGCGGCGCGTTGCGTGCGACCGCATCGACGCTGTCCTCGATCTGGGCAGGCGTCACTTTGGTTGCCTGCGTCGTTGACGCGCCCAGCAACCAACATGCTGTCACGGCGCTGCACACCGCGCTGAGCTTCAAATAATTCATGGTGGTATATCCAGCAAACAGGAAGACTCAGTATATCAATGTAATTGTGCCTGCTCCCACGCCTTATCGAGGCGCTTGGCGGATACTGGCCGTGACGTCTTCACAGGCTGGGAAAAGAGTGATACCCGAAACTCCTCCAGCAGCCAACGGTAGTCCGCCAGGCGCCGGCGCAGCGCATCATCGTCCACCCGCACATAGCGCTGCCAGTAGCGCGCAACCTGCTCGCGATGGGCCGGGTTCTCGCGCCCCTGCTGGGACAGCCGTTCAAGACGTCGCGCGATGGCCTGCAAAAAACGTGGGAGATGGTCCAGCCAGTCGGGTGGCGTGTCGCGGATCAGACGCGGCCCCATCATATGCTCGAGCTGACTGTGAATGTCGGCCACGACCGCCGGATGGGCGCGCGCCGGACCGCTCTCAAGCTGGCGCAACACCTCCGCCCGCGATGCCAGCATTTGTGCCAACGTCGTGGTCAGAGCTTGTGCCGCAGGAATGACCCGGCTGCGCGCCCGTTCAACCAACTCGTCAAACGCCGATTGGGTGCGCACGTGTGCAAGCGGTGCCACAGCCAATGCCTGGACCGCGGCCCGTGCCACATCGTCGAACAGCACATCGCTATCGCCCAGCGCCGCATACTGCAGGCGCAGTTTCGCGGTACCGGGCAGCTGTTTTTGAATGTAGCGTCGTTTGTCGGGCAAGGCTTGCAGTACCAGCCCCGCAACGCCCTGCGCATGGCAGGCGTCCGCGTGAGTCGCGTCCGCAAAGACGCGCAGCGCCAGCCCGGCGCCGTCGCAGAGACGCCAGGCGCGCAGGTCGACGCGGAC
>CAYGSQ010000585.1:0-671 GCA_964352435.1 uncultured Gammaproteobacteria bacterium
TTTGAGTACTGGGGACTATTCAAACCCACCCACCCGGCCCCAACGTGGCGCCGTGTGGCCAGCGGAAGATCAAATATGCTCAATTCGGGCGACCTCTTGGCATTTGCCGGATCAACCCCCAATCTTGCTACATGGGCAGAAGAACGATCATTGCGCTGCTGACGCTGGTGGTCATAACCGTGTGCGGTATGACGTATTGGCTGGCGCGCGCGCCAGCGCAACCCCAACCCGAGGAGCGCGCAAGCCAAATACAGTCACTGGATGGGCCGGTGACAGAAAGCGTCCAGAGCGCGGCAGCCCCCCCGGACATTGCAAGCACCGCGACCGTCGCGCGTGACACTGACGATGAGCAGGTCGACGAAGCGCGCATCGCCAAGACTATTCTGATCAATATTCTGCTCCGCGATTTTTTTGCGGAAGTTGGCATCGCGCCGCGCGACGTCGCAACGTTTCGAGCGCTCCTGGGAGACCCCACGTCGGCCACGTTTGATGCGCTCATTGAACGCAGCGAACGCGGTGATGCCGAAGCGACTGTGCTACTCAACAAACTGGACGGTGAACTTTGCGCGGCGTTTTACGGATTGAGCCGGCAGCCCACTTGGCGGGAAGACGCGCGTACGCAATTCGAGCGTCAGGCATTCGAATTTGAGCGTGTGCTCGAACCTCAGGAC
>CAYGSQ010000585.1:681-1532 GCA_964352435.1 uncultured Gammaproteobacteria bacterium
GGACATGCAACGTTTTCGCCTGGTGACCGGATCGGTTCTCGATATGGCCGGACGACTGTCGCAGCAGTGCAAGGATGCCAGCACTGCCATGGCGGCAGCCCGCTTACGACTGCCAACCATAGCCGACGAGGGCGACGCCATGGCACTGATGGCGCTGGCCGGTCGCAGCGATGCACGGCGGGAATCGCTGATCGCGATGTTGCACGAGCTACCGGATGATGAACTGATCATGGCCAGCGATGTGATTGGCAGTACGGCCCACGGCTGCGACGCGTTTGAAGTGCGCCTTGGTGTGCTACGTGACCGCGCGGCGCAAAGCCCGGCGGTGTCGGCTGCATTCGGGCAGCTGCTTTCATCATCCTGCTTGCAGGAGCAGGTGGCACCTGAAGAAGCACTCGCACACTGGCGTACCGGCGCCTATCTTGGGAGTTCTCAGAGCGCGGATGCTTATCTTGAGGCACTGTCAAGCATCGACCCGGCAACACAACGCATCGAAGCGTTTGCCATTCAGTCTTTTTACGCAAAACTCAATCGGCTGGGCTGCATGGGCGGCGAGTACTTTGACATTCTGCGTCAACAAAATACCGAACGGGCGCTCACTCAGGGACTGCATCTGTCGCCGTACGAAAACGACGTTGCGCTCACCCGGGCCGACGAGTTGTGGGAACAGCACAGCCGCAGCGCCATGGCGCATCAGCACTGCGTGCGCTGACGTCGGGTCGGTGTTTGCGAGCTAAATATGCTTGCGAACGCGATCGCCGCGCAGCATGTAGCGATGATGAATGACGCGATTGCGCCCTTCCCGCTTGGCGCGATACAGCGCACGATCGGCCGCGCGCAGCATGGTATCC
>CAYGSQ010000585.1:1542-2638 GCA_964352435.1 uncultured Gammaproteobacteria bacterium
ATGGTATCCAAATCGGCGAATTTATCAGTGAGCTCGGCGATCCCGACGCTTACGGTAATTTGAATTTTCTCCTCGCCGTAGTCCACGCTTTCGACCTCAATCGCTTTGCGAATTCGCTCGGCAACCAGTTGCGCCTCTTTGGCACTGGCGCCCGGCAGAACAGCCAAAAATTCTTCACCACCGTAGCGCCCTAAAAAGTCATTGTCGCGCAAACAGTCCGCGCACCGATCGGCGACCATTTTCAACGCGACGTCTCCGGCCTCGTGTCCATGTTCATCATTGATGATCTTGAAATGATCGATATCAATAAACAAAATGGCCAATGCTTCTTCAAGCGAACGATGACGCCGGAATGCACGGCTACCGCGCGCCATCACTGCACGTCGGTTGAAGATGCCGGTCAAAGGATCGGTCTCCGCCTGCCGCTTGACCTTGCGAAACTTTTGCGCGGAGCGAATCGCCACATAGGCCTGATGCGCAAAGTCGCTCACCAGCTCAAGTTCATCCAGGCCAAACTCCAGCTCGCCCGAGCGCGCGAGCAGCACGCCGGCCCACTCGTTGCGCTGCGCGGTGACCGGGACAATACCGAGACAACTGACTGCATCGGGTGCGGCGGACACACCCAGATCGTCTGAGTGAATCACCGCGGCCCGATCTGACAAGCAAACGCTTTGCAGTAGTTCTTCACGCGTGGCCAGGATGGACTCGAATTCTTCGCGCGCAGTTGAATGGGCGGACACGACCAAACGCACATCGCCACGATGCGACACTGCAACGGCCGCCGCGGCAACGGGCAACATGTTCGACAAGTACTCGAGGAAGCGCTCCATGATGGATTCCTCGTACAGATCGGGATCAAGTTGATCCACAAGCTTGGCCACGTCCGATGCGAAATCACGTCGTGAGCGCTCGACGCGCAATAGCGCGGCATTGCTGCCGTCAGAAGCTAAACGCAAGTCGAGGCTTTGCCCGATCGTCATCAGCTGATCGGCATAGGCCAATGCAAGCACAAACACGGCGCCCGCACCCGCTATTTTGGGCCGATGCGTATGCAGGAACGAGCCGTCATCCGAGATGAAGAACAAAAGAACTACGG
>CAYGSQ010000586.1:0-2637 GCA_964352435.1 uncultured Gammaproteobacteria bacterium
CCGCGATCGCGGTTGTTCTTGAAGCGTTCAGGGCCGCTGGCGCGGCGCTGCGGATGTGCGTCGTTAATTTCGGCCACGCGTTCCATGCGGCTAAAGAATCGCGGCACGGTGGCATCGAGGTTGATCAGAAGATTGCAGCGCTCAGCGGGTTCGTGGCCGCTGCCGATCACCACGCAGCGCCGCGCCAGCGGCCGTGAACGCTTCAAGTTCTACCGCGATCGCGGCTACCCGGTAAAAACCCACAACCTTTAGCCTGCGCTCTCGCACAGCGCCGGGACCTGCGCCCTTCACATTGCCCCGCTTCTTAGGCAACATCGGCCGAACGGCCTGTCGTTGTGCATTGCACACGCCCCGAATTTTTCAACGAAAACAAGCAAACACTGAGATTATGGATAAAGCGTACGACCCACGTCACATCGAGCAGCCCGTTTACGAACGCTGGGAACGCGAGGGTGCGTTCGCACCCAGCGGCAGTGGTGAACCGTACTGCATCATGATCCCGCCACCCAACGTGACCGGCACGCTGCACATGGGCCACGCTTTCCAGCTCACGGTCATGGACATGCTCATTCGCCACGCGCGGATGTCGGGCAAAGACACGCTGTGGCAGCCTGGCATGGACCACGCAGGCATCGCGACACAAATGGTGGTCGAACGCCAGCTCAATGCTCAGGGCATTGATCGGCGCGAGCTGGGACGTGAAGAGTTCGTCAAGCGCGTGTGGCAATGGAAGGAAGAGTCCGGCGGCAAAATTGCCGAGCAGCAGCGGCGCATCGGCGCCTCGGCGGACTGGTCGCGTTCGCGTTTCACCATGGACGAGGGCCTGTCTGACGCCGTGCAGGACGTGTTCGTCGATCTGTACAAGGAGGGCCTGATCTACCGTGGCAAACGTCTGGTCAACTGGGATCCGGTATTGCTCACCGCGCTGTCTGATCTGGAAGTTTTGTCAGAGGAAGAAAGCGGCCATTTGTGGCATTTCCGCTATCCACTCAAGGATGCCAAACCCGGCGAACCGCCACATCTGATTGTGGCCACCACGCGACCGGAAACCATGCTGGGCGATACCGCCGTCGCCGTACATCCAGACGACGAGCGCTTCACGCATCTGGTTGGCCGTCACATTGTGCTGCCACTGGTGGGACGTGAAATCCCGATTGTGGCCGACGACTATGTCGACCCTGAATTTGGCAGCGGCTGCGTCAAGATTACGCCAGCGCACGATCACAATGACTATGAGATTGGTCAACGTCACGACCTGCCAATGATCAACATTCTGAACGACGACGCGTCGCTCAACGACAACGTGCCCGCGCCCTACCGCGGGCTGACGCGCGAGGACGCACGCAAAAAAGTGGTCGCCGATATGGACGCGGCGGGTCTGCTCGATCACACCGATCAGCACAAATTGCAGGTACCGCGCGGCGATCGCAGCGGCTCCGTGGTTGAGCCCTACCTGACCGATCAGTGGTATGTGAAGATCAAGCCGCTGGCCGAACCGGCCATCGAAGCCGTGCGCGACGGTCGCGTGAAATTTGTCCCGGAAAACTGGGACAAGACGTACTACGAGTGGATGAACAATATTCAGGACTGGTGTATCAGCCGGCAGTTGTGGTGGGGCCACCGCATTCCCGCGTGGTATGACGACGCGGGCAACGTCTACGTGGGCCACAATGAAGACGAAGTCCGCAGCGAAAACAATCTGAGTGCTGACATCGCATTGCGTCAGGACAACGACGTACTCGATACCTGGTTCTCGTCGGCGCTGTGGCCGTTTTCAACTTTGGACTGGCCGAAGCAGACGCCGGAACTTGCAACGTACTACCCAACTTCGGTGCTGGTCACAGGTTTCGACATCATCTTTTTCTGGGTGGCCCGCATGATGATGTTCGGTATGAAATTCGCCGGCGATATTCCGTTTCATGAAATCTACATTCACGGACTCGTGCGCGATGAGAACGGGCAGAAGATGTCCAAGGCTAAAGGCAACATCCTCGATCCACTGGACGTTATTGACGGCATCGATCTCGAGTCGCTGGTCGCCAAGCGCACGGCTTCGATGATGCAGCCGCACCTGAAGGCCAAGATTGAAAAAGCGACGCGCAAGCAGTTCCCGGACGGCATCGCCTCGTTCGGCACGGACGCCATGCGTTTCACCTTTGCCTCACTCGCCACGACCGGCCGCGACATCCGGTTCGATCTGGGTCGCGTTGAGGGCTACCGCAACTTCTGCAACAAGATCTGGAATGCGACACGCTATGTGCTGATGAATTGCGCAGACGGCGTGCCGGCACAAGCCACGCCCGGCGTCGCAGAACGCTGGATTCGCTCGCGCCTCGCCGCGACGGTCGATGAGGTCAACCGCTCATTCAAGACCTACCGCTTTGATCTGGCCTCGCACGCCATTTACGATTTTATCTGGCACGAGTACTGCGACTGGTATCTGGAGCTGACCAAACCCGTCTTGCGGGCCGAGGGCGATGCCGCTGGCGCCGCGCGGCGTACGTTGCTCGAAGTACTCGAAGCGGTCATGCGCTTGGCTCACCCGGTCATGCCATTTTTGACCGACGACATCTGGCGTCGGGTCAATGCTCGTCTTGGCGGGGCGGATGATGACACGGTCATCAACAAACCCTACCC
>CAYGSQ010000587.1:0-2630 GCA_964352435.1 uncultured Gammaproteobacteria bacterium
CCTTGCCACGGTGCACGCACTGGAGGCCGTCGAGATCCGTCTGCGTGACCGCTACGGCGCTGCTCATGAAGGCGAGCCAGGTTGCGCCAGTGCCTCGAGCAAGGGCTCCAGGGGCGTCGGTAAATGGGTTGCACGATCTTCGAGCAATGTTGCGAATGCGCGCAACGCGTCGTCGCGCTCATCGCTGGCAGATTTCGCCGCCATGTCGTGACCGAGTTGTCGCATGCGCTTGGCCGCATCGCCGCTCGCACCGTTCAGCGCAATCACGGTGCCGCGAATTTCTTCCGCCGTCGCGTTGTCGAATGCCGCGAGTGCTTCGGCCATCGCGGCCAGTTTTTCGCCCGCATTGAGCGGCTCGGCCTCGCCAAGCTGGGAGCCAAACCACTCGATTGCGCCCATTACGTAGACCAGGTAGTAAACCTGAATCTGTGGCTGGTCGAGTGTTCCGACTCCGATATGGGCGGCGCTTTGCTCAGCAAAAACGAGCCCTTGGCGACTTACGTCGATGATGAGTTGCCGACGGGTCGGCGACAGGTGTTGTTCGGTCAAGCTTGGTACCATGTCAGTCAGGTGAGTCGGGTGTGGGCAATCCGCTGTATCATGCGCCCGCCGCAACAGGTCCGGCATTTTGGCAACGGCGATGGGGTAGGGTCAACCAGTGGCGAATAAGGTACAGCGCATGCTGAGCGCGAACGGCTGGTGGGGCAAGGTCCTCGGCGCTCTCGCGGGCCTTGCCATCAAGGGCTTTGGCGGCGCGATTATTGGCGCGTTGGTCGGTCATCAGTTCGATAAGGGCTATGCGCGTATCACGGGCAGGGCGCAGGTCGCGCCAGATGCGCGAATTCAGGACGTTTTTTTCGCGGCAACCTTCTCGGTCATGGGCCACGTCGCCAAGTCGGATGGCCGCGTGTCGGAGAGCGAAATCGCGTTGGCGCGCACGTATATGCAGCGCTTCGATCTGGATGAAGGTCGTCGACGTGAGGCCATCCGCCAGTTCACCCACGGCAAAACACCCGAGTTTCCGCTCGACGACACCTTAAAAACGCTGGCGCGGGCGCTACGTGGCCGCGACCGACTGGTGTTCCAGTTCATCGAAATTCAGGTGGATGCGATGCTGGCTGACCGGCGGGCCCATCCCAAGACCCGCGAGCTTTTGTGGCATATCTGTCAGACCCTCGGGGTCGGCCGCGTGGACCTGGCGCACATGGAAGCGGCCGCGCACGCGCGTCGTGGTGGTTTCGTCGAACACGGCGGCGTGGATGCCGCATATAAAGTGCTGGGTATTGAGGCCGCGGCAGATGACAAAGCGCTCAAGACAGCCTACCGGCGCCTGATGAATCGTCATCACCCGGACAAACTGATGGCCAAGGGTTTGCCGCAGGAAATGATGACGCAGGCACGTGAAAAGACACAGGCTATTCAAGCCGCCTACGAAAAAATAAAAACCGCACGCGGACTGAACTAGTGCGCGTCGCCTACCGGAGAACACCATGAACTATCGCATTGCCCCGTCCATTTTATCCGCCGATTTTGCCAGGCTTGGCGCGGAAGTGGATAGCGTTATTGAGGCAGGTGCCGACCTCGTGCATTTCGACGTCATGGACAATCACTACGTGCCCAACCTGACCATCGGACCGATGGTATGTGAGGCGCTCAAGAATCACGGTGTCAAGGCGCCGATTGACGTACACCTGATGTGTCGTCCGGTCGACCGCTTGATCCAGGACTTCGCCGCCGCCGGGGCATCCATCATCAGCTTTCATCCCGAAGCCTCGGAACACGTTGATCGTAGTCTCGGCCTGATTCGCGAACGCGGTTGCCAGGCGGGCCTGGTGTTCAATCCAGCGACGCCGCTGTCGGTGCTCGATTACGTCATGGACAAGGTTGATTTGATCCTTGTTATGTCGGTCAATCCCGGGTTTGGCGGTCAGTCGTTTATCCCGTCTGCACTGACCAAGCTGCGCGCCGCGCGCAAGCTGATCGATGCGTCAGGCTATGACATTGCGCTGGAAGTCGACGGCGGTGTCAAAGTGGGCAACATTGCCGAGGTGGCCGCGGCCGGCGCCGATACGTTTGTGGCTGGGAGCGCCATTTTCAACGAGCCGGATTACAAGCACGTCATCGACAAGATGCGTGAGCAACTCGCGACGATTTGAGCAGCGCGGCAACGGGCATAAAAAAGGCGACCCCATGGCCGCCTTTTGTGTGTGTTGACGCGCTGTCGTTAGCGCGGCGTACCGGGTCGTGCGTTGAACACAACAATGGTCTTGCCGCTGGCCGTTACCAGACCCTGCTCTTCCAGAACCTTGAGTACGCGACCGGCCATCTCGCGCGAGCAACCAACGAGGCGACTCAATTCCTGACGCGACACTTTGATTTGCATGCCGTCGGGATGGGTCATCGCATCGGGTTCGTTACACAAGTCCATTAGCTGGTGTGCAATTCGTCCGGTGACATCGACAAACGCCAGATCGCCCAGCTTGCGGTTGGTACGATTGAGGCGGCTGGCGAGCTGCGTGGCCAGCTCGAACACAAGGCCCGGGCTCTCGCTCGCGATTTGTCGAAAACGCGGATACGTCATCTCGGCGATTTCGCATTCGGTACGGGTACGCACCCAGGCGCTGCGGGTG
>CAYGSQ010000588.1:0-2621 GCA_964352435.1 uncultured Gammaproteobacteria bacterium
GTTTAAGACGTCCCAAATCGATCGCATTGATGCGACCGTCGGGCGGCCCATCCGTGCCTGCGAAATCTGCGTGGGGATTCCAGTTGGCGGACGCAGGCGTGCTGCCAAACGCCAGGCGGAATGCCGCAAGATCAAACACATTGACGATGCAGTCGTCCAGCCCCACACCTTGGGGCCCGGCGATATCGGCATCGCAGCGATTGCCGATGCCGTCGCCGTTGCTGTCGGTTTGCAATGGGTTGCTTACATTGGTGCAGTTGTCATTGATGTTCAGCACGCCGTCGCCGTCGACGTCATCGGCGTTGCAGGTAGGCGAGGTCAGCGTAAAGTCGTCAACCTGCGCGCTCCAGTCGAAGTCGCCGCGATAGTGAAAGCACACGTACGCCTCCAACGCATCGTCGTATGCCGATAAGTCGATATTGACGGTCGCACCGCGCGGATCAAACAGACTGCCTGCGGCGGCACCATCGGCGGTCCACACGGTGGCGAAAGTCTGGACCGTCGTACTGTCCGGCGGCGCGCTCCCGGCCAATACCGCAAAAAAATCGTCCGTGTCTGTGACACCAAATGGATGATAAGAAAGCGCAAATTGGGCAGCGGTCTGAGTGAGGCCACGCAGGTCGAGCGCATCGGAGCACAGGTAGGCGTCGGTCACGCCAGTGCCAGCGGCATCTGAGTCGATGCACGCGCTGTCCCCGACGCGGCCCGTATAATTCCCGGGTGCGCCGTTGGCCGCATGGCATTGCGCGTCGTCGCTGGTGCCCCAGACGGTACCCGTTGTGCTCGCTGCTGTGGCAAATGTTGTCCAGCCGATGGACGTGAAATCGCCGGACAGCGCCGGGTCGAAATCCTGGGTTTGGCATACGCCCTGAATCGGCGTGCAGGCGCTTGGTTGCCCCGGCGTCGTGTTGCGAATGACGCCAACGTTGTCGATCAGGAAATTGGTTTCTCCGCCATTGAGTGACAGAGTTTGTGCTGCAAATTGCACGGTGTGCGGTTGCCCGTTGTTGTAGGGTCCACCCTGTGCATTGGCTAAATTCAGGGTAATGCGCTGATAGTCCGCATTGCCGCAGCGTAGATCGGCGCCGTTCGCGGTCCATACCGGATTGCCGTCAAGGGCAAGCGTCAGGAAGTCCGACGGTCCGTCACACAGGTTTTGCGCCAGATCAAAACTGAGCGTGGCGTCTGTTGGCTGGAGCAAAACAGTTTGCTCGATAGACGCTGACTCAGCGGTCAGTGCCCCGCCCAGCCACAGCCAGCCGGCACCGCTCGCAGGTTGGACGAACTCACCGCCGCCGCAGTTGCCAAGGGTGCACAGGGGTGATCCAAACTGCGAAGAACTGACGGTCCAGCCACTGTCAACGGGCGTCGACTCGAAATTGCCGTTGCTGATCGCATTGTCGGTAATCGGGGCCACCGCGCTACTGCATGCAAAGCCCGGCTCGATTCGACATCCTGCGCTACAGCCGTCGCCGTCGATGGTGTTGCCGTCATCGCAGGCTTCGCCGCGATCGGGTGCGCCGTTACCGCACGGGACTCCGCCGCGCACCGGCCCGGTGGACATTACGTCCGATGCAGCGTAGGCGCCTGGTGTGATCGCCAGCGCGGCGAGGAAGAGGAGCGCCGCGATGCGACGCCAAGTGTCAAAGGGAATAGTCATCGCGGCCTCCTTGATTCGTCGCGCTGCTGCTTACTCGGGAATACCCGCGTCAATCCATGCCTGCACCAGATCCTGTTCGGTCTGATCGAGGCAGTCCGCGTCAGTCGCATCGACGACCGGGTCGCCCGTGCAGCCACGGTTAGGTGGCATCTCGCCAGCCTGAATGCGCACGATAGTGCAGGCGCCTTTCGTCAGACCGCTGCACGCAGGATTGCCGGCAGCCAGAGGGGCGCCCGCATAGCTGGTACCCATGTCGTGTCCGCCCAGCCCAAGTCCGGTGTGACACGGGGCGCACAGCTCAGCGAAAATCGGCTGAACATCATCGGTCCAGGTGACCGGCGCACCGGTGGCCCCGGGTCCGGGTGGCTGGAAGAACGATGTGCGCATGATGCCCAAATCGACCACGTTGACGACACCGTCGCCGTTGAAGTCTGCGTCGGCGTCATTGGTAAAAAAGACGAGCCGCAACAGTCCGAGGTCGGAGACGTTAACGATCAAATCGTTGTTGAGATCCGCGTCGCACGCATTGCCAAAGCCGTCGCCATTGCTGTCGATCTGGTTTGGATTGGCGAGGGCTGAACAGTTGTCGACAGTGTCGTCGACGCCATCGCCATCCGTGTCGACGGCGTAGACGGTAAGCGCACACGTGGTGACAAGCACCGCCGCGAAGCCCCGAAGAGTCTTGGTTAGTATTTGTTTCATGTGGTTGTCCCCTGTTGCGCACGAGTTTGGACGTCACTCGTTTGGGCAATGCGCCCGCGCGTGTTTAAATTTCTGACAGAACCGCGTTGAGCCGAATCGCCGTATCCCGGTTTGGCGGGGCGGAGCGACTGGCAGTACGCCTTGGGTTGAGTCGAACGCAGAACAGCCGTTGGAACAAAGTTTTTTCAAGAAGCCTGAATGCCGTGCACCGTCAGGCGTCGGCAATGGTCGGTTATCGATTTCTGAGGGTGTTGTAAAT
>CAYGSQ010000589.1:0-2619 GCA_964352435.1 uncultured Gammaproteobacteria bacterium
TTCATGCGTCGCGTATCGGTGCGGCCGCTGCCCATATTCTGAAACATGCCTTGCAGCTGCTCGGTCATTTCTTCCATGCCCGGCGGTGCCATAATCTCGACGCCCATCGCCGAGGCCGTGGTTTCAATTTCGATTTCACGCTCGTCGAGTTTGCCTTCGCGAAACATCTTGCGGAATTTCTGCCGCGTGTCGGCAAGCGTCGGATCTTCCGGCGTATTGTCGAGCGGTGAGCGCACGGGCCTTGGCAGCAGCGCGTCGAGTACGCGATCTTCCGCCGCGTCTTCGGCGCGGTGGCGCACTTTGTCCATTTCGGTTTCACGGATCAGTTTGACCGCAACGTCGGTCAGGTCGCGAATGATGGAGTCCACCTCGCGGCCCACGTAGCCCACCTCCGTGAACTTCGTTGCTTCCACTTTGATGAACGGCGCTTTCGCCAGACGCGCCAGGCGCCGCGCAATCTCGGTCTTGCCAACACCGGTCGGGCCGATCATCAAAATATTCTTTGGTGTGATTTCGGCGCGCAACGGCTCGTGCACCTGCGTGCGGCGCCAGCGGTTACGTAACGCGATGGCGACGGAGCGCTTGGCGTCGTGTTGGCCGACGATGTGCTTGTCCAGTTCCTGAACAATTTCGCGTGGGGTCATTTCGGACATGCAGACTTACTCGCTGAGCTCTTCAATCGTGAGATTGTGATTGGTGTAAATACAAATATCGGCGGCAATGGACAGGGCCTTTTCAACAATCTCGCGTGCGCCCATATCGGTGTTGTGCATGAGCGCCATGCCGGCTGCCTGGGCAAACGAGCCCCCTGAACCGATCGCAACGAGATCGTGTTCGGGTTCAATCACATCACCGGTGCCCGATATCAGCAGTGAAGTCTTGCTGTCGGCGACGCACAAAAGCGCCTCAAGGCGTCGCAGGCTGCGATCGCTGCGCCAGTCCTTGGCCAGCTCGATGGCAGCGCGGGTCAGGTTGCCGTATTGCTCAAGCTTGCCTTCAAAGCGTTCGAACAGGGTAAAGGCGTCGGCCGTTCCGCCCGCAAAGCCCGCGAGGACGGTGTCTTTGTACAGGCGCCGTACTTTGCGCACATTACCTTTCATCACGGTGTTGCCAAGCGTCGCCTGGCCGTCGCCACCGATCACCACCTTACCGCCGCGGCGCACGGACAAAATTGTGGTGCCTTTTATCGTCTGCATGAATGTTTCCTAAGTCCGGGGCCTGGTCGCGGCCGGGCATTGTACCTTGTTGGGTGGCTTCTCGCCGCCGCGGCGCACCGTAGCGCCCACCGCGTTGGGTGTGATGAAACCGTCAGTGACGCGGGTTGCGGTGGCCAGGCGTAGATGGCGTGCAACGGCGCATTCGCGGTGTGGATGCGGCCTGAACGCTAATCTTCGCGGGTTTTTTTCCGTGCACGCGGATGCGTCTTGTCGTACGTGGCGGCCAGATGCTGGAAATCAAGATGGGTGTAGATCTGCGTAGTGCTGATGTCCGCATGTCCCAGCATTTCCTGTACCCCGCGCAGATCACTGGACGACTCCAGCATGTGGGTGGCAAATGAATGGCGGAACAGGTGTGGGTATAAATTGATATCGATGCCCTGACGCTTTGCCCAGTATTTGATGCGTGCCTGCACAGAGCGGTGGCTGATGCGGGCGCCCCGATTGCTCAGGAATATCGCCCGGCTGTCGCCTTTAAGCAGTGCGCCACGCACTTTCAACCAACGGTTCAGGGCGTCCAGGGCCTTGCCGCCCACGGGCAGAATGCGGGTCTTCGCGCCTTTGCCGAGCACCGTCACCGTGCGGTCGTCGTGGTCCACGTCCGCCAGATCCAGGCCGACCAGCTCAGCCAGTCGCAAACCGGAGGAATACAGCAGCTCCATCATGGCCGCGTCGCGCCGTGTGAGTGGGTCTTCGCCCTGAATATTGAGCAGCACGGACATGCGGTCCACATCGACGGTGCCCGGTAGCGTGCGTTTCTTGCGCGGCGCGCGCACGTCGGAACCCGGATTGGTGGTCAGCTCGCCTTCGCGATTGAGATAGTCGAAAAACGAGCGGGCCGCGGACAGGCGTCGCGCGATCGACCGCGGCGCGAGGCCCTGACGATGCGACGTGCTGGCGAATTGTTGCACCTGCCAGGGCAGCAATTTCGACCACGTTTCAATGTTCTGACCTGTGCAAAACTCGATGAGCGCGTGCAGGTCGCGCCGATAGTTGGATTGGGTGTGGGGCGAAAGCTGGCGCTCGCGACGCAGGTGGTCGATAAACCGGTCGACAGCGACGCGGGCGGCAGTGTCCACAGGCGGCGGCTCAGGCCGCGGCACTCTCCAGCGCGTGATGCATCAGCGAGACGCCGATGACATCGCCCAAACGCGCCAGAAACTCCGTGCTCATGCCCGGATGGAAGTGGGTCGCGTCTTTGTTGCCGATGGCCATGAGGCCGAGCTTGCTGCCTTCGCCAATGGGTACCAGCGCCGCTGAACCGATGTGCAGATGATCATTGCCGAACAAAAACTCGCGTTGCGCATCACGCAGCTGGCCGCAGCGCGGGCGGGCGCCGGCCAAAAAGGTTTTGAACGGCTTAAGGCCGGTTGCACCGGCCTTGGCGTAGCGTACGAACGAC
>CAYGSQ010000590.1:0-2618 GCA_964352435.1 uncultured Gammaproteobacteria bacterium
GGTGCAGCCCGTGCAACACGGCCAGTACTTTCGGGCGACCCAATGCCAGATACACCGATCCCATGTTCGTTTGCAGCGCGTTGAAGACGCCATTCAGAGCCAAAATAGAGAATAATGGAATGGTGGGTAGCCATTGTGGACCAAGCGCTACCGGGACGATGAGGGGGGCCGTCGCCGCAATGCCAATGCCGGCCGGCACCGCGATCAGCGCGATCACCGCAATGACTTTCAGGTAGCCCGAACGCAGCGCTTCCATGTTGTCGGAAATGCGCGCGTACGCCGGAAAGACCGCGCGATTGATGGGTGCGACCAATTCGGTCGTCGGCGTGTTGGACAGTTCGCGACTAACGTTGAAAAAACCGAGCGATTTGGCGCCCGAAATGCCGCCAACGATCAACTCGGTGGCGTGCATTCGCAATGCGAAAAAGATGTTACCGCAGACGAGCCACTTGGAAAAATTGAACAACTCATGGCGCGCTGCGAGACTAAAGCGCGGCCGGTAGCTTTCCATGACATAGCTGGCGACGACGGCGAATATCTTGCCGACTACCTGACCTATGATCAGCGCCCAATAGTTACGCAAAACAAATGCGAGCGGTACGGTAACCAGAAAACCCGACAGCTTGCACAAAAACATGAAGCGAAATTCGCGATCAAACTGCATGTTCTTGCGGAAATTGACGATACCGATATTTTCGAAGCCGCTAATCCACTGCGCAACTGCAAGGATCGCGATTAACGGCGCAACCTGGGGTTCGTCGTAGAAGCTGGCGGCCGGGTAGGCCAGTGCGAGCAGGACCAGTGCGGCCACGGTCTTGAAGATGGCGTTGAACGTAAATGCAGTGTCGTACTGCGCGCGGCCGGCGGACTGGTTTTGTATCAGAACGACGTCGAAACTGAACCACGACAGCACGTCCATGATGGCTATAAACACCATGGCCATGGCGACCAGGCCGAAATCCGCAGGCGACAGCAGGCGCACCAGAATCAATGTGCTGATAAAACTGAGCGAGCGAATCGCCAGTTTGAGCAGCATCATCCAGGCCACGCCGCGCGTCGTTTGACTGCGCAGGGACTCCTCACGTGGCGGTGGTGTGACGGGTTCGCTCATGTAATGTGCTGGTCAGTCCGCTTGACGGCTCAATGGCAGGGGGATGATACGGCTACCTTTGGGCGGTCTGTGTATCGTCTGGATAGAGTATATCATTGCGCTTCAGGGCAAGGCCGTTGATTTGCCATTTCGTGACGTTCGTTCACGGCGTGCGTTAACTGTGGCATAGACGGTGGGACCGCTCGCGATTTTGTGGTAAAACGCGCGCGGTGGTTCAGTTTGGCCACAGGCGCGACGAATACAGGCAAAAACTCATGGCAAAGAAAATCGTACATCTGATCGCGGCCGCGCGGCCCAACTTCATGAAGATCGCGCCGCTGTATCACGCACTGCGTGCGACGACCTGGTGCGAGCCACGGATTATTCATACGGGTCAGCATTACGACGCCAATATGTCAGACACCTTTTTTGTCGACCTGGCGATGCCCGAGCCCTTTTGTCATCTGAATGTGGGTAGCGGCAGTCATGCCGAGCAAACCGGCAACGTGATGATCGAGTACGAGAAGATTGCGCTGGCCGACAAGCCGGATGCGGTCGTCGTCGCCGGTGATGTCAATTCGACCGTGGCCTGCGCCATGGTCTGTGCCAAGCTGTGGATCAAGGTGATTCATCTCGAAGCCGGTTTGCGCAGTGGCGATCGTCGCATGCCGGAAGAAGTGAACCGTGTTATGACCGATGCGATCAGCGATTTGTTGTGGACACCCTCGCCAGACGGCGACGAAAATCTGTTGGCTGAAGGGGTCGCGCCTGAACGCATTGAGCGTATCGGCAACATCATGCTCGACTCCTACGAAATGCTAAAGCACCGTATTGTGGCAAGTGGCGCGCGCGCGGGCTTTGGGCTCACGCAGGGTGACTATGCCGTTGTGACGCTACACCGTCCATCAAATGTTGATGAGCGCTCAACACTGGCGCCGTTGGTCGACGAACTGATCAGTGTCGCAGGCGTTTTACCCATACTGTTTGCCGTGCATCCTCGTACACGCAACAAGCTGACGGAATTTGGCTTGCTCGATAAACTCACCAGCGCAGCTGGCGTCACGTTGTGCGAACCGTTGAGTTACATCGAGTTTATGAATTTGGTATCTGAAGCACGCATGGTGATCTCAGATTCTGGTGGCGTGCAGGAAGAAACCACCTACCTCAAAATTCCTTGTTTGACGGTGCGCGAGAATACTGAACGACCAATCACCGTCACGCAGGGCACGAACCGCCTTATTTCGCCGAGTGAAGTTCGCGCGCAGGTCGACGACGTGCTGGGAAGTGCCGCGCAGAGCACGCGCTGCCCGGATCTGTGGGATGGTAAAACCGCTGTGCGTGCGGCGGCGTCTCTGGCTCGACTTCTTGAGGTCGAACCCTGAAGCGCGATCAATTGTGGGCGTGCTTGAACACGTCCGGATCAAGGTTATGGCGAGCCAGTAGCTTGTAGAAGTCGGTGCGATTGCGTCGCGCCATGCGTGCCGCCTGGCTTACGTTCCCGCCGGTCATTTTTAGTAGCTGCGCCAGA
>CAYGSQ010000591.1:0-2611 GCA_964352435.1 uncultured Gammaproteobacteria bacterium
TGTGAACACGATCCGCGGCATCGTTAAAGTTGCGGCGGTTAAAGCCCCGGGCTTTGGCGACCGTCGTAAAGCCATGCTGCAGGACATCGCGATCCTGACCGGCGCCACGGTCATTTCGGAAGAAGTCGGCCTGTCGCTTGAAAAAGCTACGCTGGAAGATCTGGGTGATGCCAAGAAAGTGCAGATCACCAAAGAAAACACGACCATCATTGACGGCGCTGGTAAAGCGGCTGAAATCAAAGGTCGCGTTAACGAGATCCGTACGCAGATCGACGAAGCGACTTCTGACTACGATCGTGAGAAGCTGCAGGAACGTGTTGCTAAACTTGCCGGCGGTGTTGCCGTCATCAAGGTGGGTGCTGCGACCGAAATCGAAATGAAAGAGAAGAAAGCCCGCGTCGAAGATGCGCTGCACGCTACGCGCGCGGCCGTCGAAGAAGGCGTCGTGCCTGGCGGTGGTGTTGCGCTGCTGCGTGCTGTTGGCTCCATTGACAAGCTCAAGGGCGACAACGCGGATCAGGATGTTGGTATCGCCATTCTGCGCCGTTCGATCGAAGAGCCTCTGCGCATGATCGTACAGAACGCAGGTTCTGACGCATCGGTTGTGCTGAACAAGGTTGCTGAAGGCAAAGGTAACTTCGGTTACAACGCCGCAACCGGCGAGTACGGCGACATGATCGAAATGGGTATTCTTGATCCAACGAAAGTGACGCGTTCGGCTTTGCAGAACGCGGCTTCGGTTTCCGGTTTGCTGTTGACCACCGAAGCCATGGTTGCTGATTCGCCTAAGGAAGACGAAGGCGGCATGCCTGGCGGCGACATGGGCGGTATGGGCGGCATGGGCGGCATGGGTGGCATGGGCGGCATGATGTAATCATGGCGTAGCCATTCTCTCAGCGTTGCTGAAAGATAGAGACCCGCGGCATTTTTTTGTGCCGCGGGTTTTTTTATTTGTCGAGTGGACTCTTGACGGCGTTGCCGCCCCGTTGCAGAACGTGCGTATAGATTTGCGTTGTGCGCACGTCTGAGTGGCCAAGGAGTTCCTGGACCGTACGGATGTCGTAGCCGTCTTCGAGTAGATGGGTGGCGAAGGAGAGGCGCAGAGTATGTGAAGATGCTTTCTTTTCGATCCCTGACCGTACGATTGCCGTTTTCATCGCACGTTGCATTACCGACACGTGGATGTGGTGTCGCCGTTTGTTTTGATTGCGCCTCGGAGAATGGGCGTAACGCCGTGCAGGAAAGAGATATTGCCATGGCCACGATGTAGGAGCGTTCGGGTATTTTCTTTCCAGTGCGAACGGCAATGAGACGCCGGGTCGCTTGTCTCTTGCATCTCGATCAAACAAAAGCCGCACTTTTGTGATCTGATCTTCAAGTGCTGGTTGGACGGAGTCGGGCAAAGGCACGATTCGGTCTTTTCTCCCTTTCCCGTCATAGACAGTGAGTTGGCGATAGTCCCTATTGATATCTTTCATTCGCAGGCGCAGGCATTCGTTGAGTCGCAAGCCGCTGCCGTACAAAAGCGCTGCCACGAGCCAGTATTGGCCTTCTAGTATTGCCAGAACTTTGCGCACTTCATCGCGGCTGAGGACGACTGGGACTCGAATTGGGCGTTTCGCTCTTACTATTTCGTCGAGCCAGGGCAAGTTGATACAGAGCACTTTGGAATAGAGAAAAAGGAGGGCGCTTAGCGCTTGATTTTGTGTGGATGCGGCGACCCTGCGATCTACGGCCAAATGAGTAAGGAATTGCGTTACTTGCTTCTGACCCATTTCTCTCGGGTGGGTCATTTTGTGGAAGCGAATAAAGCGCTCAATCCAGGCGACGTAGCTTTTCTCTGTCGCGTAACTATATTGATGTAACCTGAGTGAGTCTCGGACTTGGTCCATCAGTTTCTTTTCGCCGGGCATTTGTCATTTGACCTCAACGGTATATTTGCAATGTATCTCCAAGCGTATTTATATTATTCAAATAGTTGCCAAAGGCAATGCGTGAATATCGTTCGATATGATAGTTTTATAACATGATTTTATTGATGCAGACTTGTTGTTATGCATGCCCATGCATTTCGGTGGACTGATACATTCTAATGTCTTTCGTAAAATCTACGCTCAAGGCCTTGCTTGTCGCGATTAGTATTTGTCTTGCGATAGGGGTTGTTTTCTTCTACAGAATATTCATCATGACATATGACCTTGGGCTGGATACGACACAGCTTGTCAATGTGCGCGTGCAGTTCAATGAGGCGCATTTTGCTCTTGATCAAGTAGCGTATCCACGTCCATTAGAGCTTCGAATTACACCCGCCGAAGTGGAATTGGAATGTTTGCGGGCTTGGGTGGAGGAACACCGTCGTTCATGGACGCGCAAAATCGATACTTCGTCGAGGGGGCACTATTATTTCGTTCAAGAAGACTTAATGTTCTTGAACGTAGGGGAAGGCTGGGCAGAATATATGGGGCCGTCAAAGTCAGGGCGTAGTGTTCACGTCTATCGCGAATTTGAACCGGGCGGGCTAGGATGTATTCGTAAGCTTGGTGAGCGCGAGATGCATAACAAAAAGATGCAGCTGACAATTGCAAAAGCCGCTCGTTTGGCTACGCCAAGC
>CAYGSQ010000592.1:0-2609 GCA_964352435.1 uncultured Gammaproteobacteria bacterium
GGTGATCGACTGGTACTGGTCAACAGCTTCGGTCGCGTGGTCGAGGAAATTACCGGGCGCGGCCCCAAGGACCGGGGTACGTTCTGGGCGCTGGCGTCACAAGGCGACAATTTGGTCATGCGCTTTGAATTTTCCAGGCAATACACCGCGCTCCCCTTTCGCGTCGATCGGGTAATCGTTGGCGATCGCTCTTTATTGGCACCGGCCGTGGATTCGGGCGCGCGCAGTATCTGCAGCCCCGGCGATTTTGAAGACGCCATTTGCTCGCAGGGCGACGACGAAAAGTGGGCCAATGTTCGCGCTTCCGTCGGCGTCATGTCCGTGGGCGGCAATGCCGCGACGGCGATGTATTGCTCGGGCTCCAACATCTCGGGCAGCAACAAAATCCTGACCAACGAGCACTGTCTCGAATCCCAGTCCTCGTGCGACAACACTGAATTCGTGTTTGACGTCTATCGCACGCAATGCGGCGTCAGCGGCTCGCCGTTGTCCGAGTGGACCAGCTATCGCTGTGACGAAATACTGGCATCGGAGCCACTGATCAACTGCGACGCTGGGCCGGGCGATCTGGACTTCTCGCTGGCGACCGTCCAGGGAGACCCGGCGTCAACGTTCGGCTTTGTTGAGGTCGACACCACACCGGTGGCGTCGGGCGAAGCGATTTATATCGTGCAGCATC
This sequence comes from uncultured Gammaproteobacteria bacterium, assembly GCA_964352435.1. Taxonomy (GTDB): domain Bacteria; phylum Pseudomonadota; class Gammaproteobacteria; order Steroidobacterales; family JBCCMA01; genus JBCCMA01. The sequence goes on from CAYGSQ010000592.1 coordinate 680, forward strand.
CGGCCGGCCGGCCGCATGAGATTACCGTAGGCTCGGGGCCAGACGTCGTTGCCGACGGTACCGTGTTCCGCTATTACGGCACGCTGGATACGGAGGGTGGCAGTTCAGGCTCGCCCATCTTCCGCGAATCCGATGACAAACTGATCGGGCTGCACCACTGCGGTGGCTGCTCGTCACCGGGGATTGGCAACCGCGGCATGTTTATCAGCGACATTTATCCGTTGATCAGCGAGTTCCTGTGCGTGGAAGGCGCAAGCGATTTGCGGGTTAGCGGCGCAGCCGACCTGACCGAAGTGCTGGGTAACGGCGACGCCGTCGTGGACCCGGGTGAACAGTGGTCGTTTGTCGTCAATGCGGTTAACAACTCGTGCAATCTTGGCGCCACGGGTGTCACGGCCCAGATCTCAGTGACCAGCGGCAGCGCCACGCTTGCTACCGCCACCGCCAGTATTGGTGATATTGCCGCGGGTGAGTCCGCTGGCAGCGCGCCGGTGGTCTTTAACGTGCCGCCCGAGGCGATCTGCGGCGAAGAAATCTTGTTTAGCGTGGACTCGGTCGCCAACAGCGATGGCGATGCGTTTGCGGGACTGCCAAACGTGCTCGCCGTCAACCCGGGTGAACAGCTGCCGGTCATCCTTTTCAGCGACGGCTTCGACAATACCCTGATCCCCTGGACCATTGAAGATGGCGGCACGGGCACCGGTCCCGCAGCCACGTGGACGCTGGACAATCCGGGCGGACGTTCATTGAGTCTTACGGCGCCATACGCCATCGTTGATTCTGACGCACATGGCACCGGCACGACCATGGATGAAGGACTGATCAGTCCGCCGGTCAACGTCACGGGTTTCGACAGCGTGCTGCTGGAGTTCAACCACAACTTCAATTTCTATGTAGGTAGTCTGGTTGAGCAAGCGGATGTCGAAGTCCGCTCGGCACAAACTCTGGGTCAATGGACCAACGTGGCGAACTACACCGGATCAGACATCAGTGGCGCGGTCAGCATCGATGTGACGCAATACGGGGGCGACGACATGCAAGTACGTTTCCGTTACTACAATGCGAGCTACGAATGGTGGTGGGCCGTTGACGATGTCGCGTTCGTCGGGATCGAATCCCTCGCCTGCAACGTGTTTGGCAGTGACTCTGATGGTGACGGCGTCGACGACTCGGCCGACAACTGCACGCTTGTGGCCAACGCGGAGCAACTCGATGCGGATGGCGACGGCTACGGCAACATCTGCGATGCAGACATTAACAACGATGGCGTCGTCAATGCGGTCGATCTGGGTCGGCTTCGTCTGGTGTTCTTTACCGACGATGCGGTGGCCGACTTCAACGGCGATGGCGTGGTCAATGTCGCGGATCTGGGCTTAATGCGTCAGCAGTTCTTTGGCGCACCAGGACCGAGCGGCGTCGCACCTTAAGCTACGCAAACGACAAGGCCGGTCGCTGAATACAGCGGCCGGCCTTTTTTTGTGCTTTGGAAAGCGCCATCGCGCCGCCAGGCATCGCCGGCAGCAACGAATGATCCGCGTCTAGAGCGACACGGCACCCGGTCCCGGCGCGTTGAAAAACTGCTGACGCATGATGCCCAGATCTACCACGTTCACCACGCCGTCGCCGTTAAAATCCGCGTCGGGGTCTGCGGTAAAAAAGCGCAACCGCAGCAGGCCCAGATCCACCACGTTGATGACGTTGTCGTTATTGAGATCGGCATCGCAGGCGTTGCCAAAACCATCGCCGTCGGTATCACGTTGATCGCTGTTGGCAAGCGCCGAGCAGTTGTCCAGGTCATCCGAAAACTGATCGCCATCGGCATCGGCAAAATCGAAACCGGAACCCGAGCGAATCCAGTCGCCAACGAGATCCACGCCTTGCTGGTCGACAATCGACACACCCAACGGCGGCATACGCTGGAATGATTCAG
>CAYGSQ010000593.1:0-2604 GCA_964352435.1 uncultured Gammaproteobacteria bacterium
CGGTTGACGTTACCGCTCAGATTCTGTCCGGTCTCGAAAGCCGGTTCAACGCGTCTAACTAACGCCACGTACGCGGCGGGACGGACGGTGGCAGCCAACAACGTGCACGGCGACTTATCTGGCGGCGCGTTGTTGGGCGACCTCGCGTCGCAATTGGGCTGCGAGCTGCAGGGTGACCCCGATGTTCGGGTGACTGGCGTCGGCACGTTGGCCAACGCCGCTCCCGGCCAGCTGGCGTTTCTTGCCAATACCAAATACCGCAAGTATCTGGCGTCGACGACGGCCTCGGCCGTCGTGCTGTCGGCTGATGTGGCTGACGAATGCCCCACCAATGCGCTGATCGCCGCGGATCCCTACGTGATCTACGCCCGTGCGGCGCAGCGGCTTTATCCGGCACCTGTCGCGCCGGGAGGGCGACATCCTTCCGCGTACTGTGACCCGTCGGCCCGGATAGCCGATTGCGCGGTGATCGGTCCTGGCGCGGTTGTAGAAGCGGGCGTCTCGATTGGAAAACGAACCCGTATCGGACCCAACTGCGTAGTTGGCGAGGGCGCCCAAATTGGCGCAGATTCACATTTGGTCGCAAGCGTGACGATCTGCCACCACGTACATATTGGTGCACGAGCCGTCGTGCATCCTGGTGCGGTGATCGGATCAGACGGCTTCGGTTACGCGCGTGATGGTGCGCAATGGGTCCCCGTGCCCCAGGTGGGCAGCGTCCGTATTGGCGATGATGTCAGCATCGGCTCGGCCACCACCATTGATCGCGGGGCGGTCGATGACACAATCATCGAGGACGGGGTCAAGCTCGACAATCAGATCCAAATTGGCCACAACGTCCGCATCGGTGCGCATACCATCATCGCCGCGTGCTCGGGGGTGTCAGGCAGTACCGTCATCGGACAGCGCTGCATGATCGCGGGCGCGGTAGGTTTTGTCGGACATTTGAATATCACTGACGATGTGATCATCACCGGCCAAACCATGGTCAATCGCTCGATCACCGAGGCAGGCGTATACTCTAGCGCGCTGCCGATGGACGATGCCGTTCGCTGGCGCAAGAACAGTGCACGCTTTCGTCGACTCGACGATTTGGCTCGTACCGTCAAGCGTCTCGAAAAAAAGGTTGACGGTCTCGGTTAGCTGCGACAAAACTAACGATTAATCTAGAGCGAGCAGGCCCGCGATGAGCACAGGCTATACCATGGATATTCATGCGGTAATCAAGCAATTACCGCACCGCTACCCCTTTTTACTGGTTGACCGTGTGCTCGATTGTCAGCCCGGCAAGAGTTTGCGGGCGATCAAGAACGTCACCATTAACGAGCCCTTTTTCCAGGGGCATTTCCCACAGCGCCCGGTCATGCCCGGTGTCATCATTCTCGAAGCGCTGGCCCAGGCGACGGGTCTGCTGGCATTTGCGACCGTTGGCAGCACGCCGGATGACAACACGCTGTATTACTTTGTGGGAATCGACAAGGCGCGGTTCCGCAAGCCGGTAGAGCCCGGCGATCAAATTCATATGGAAGTCGAATTGATCCGGCACCTGAAAAAAGTGTGGAAGTTTTCGACTCGCGCGCTGGTCGACGGCAAGCTGGTCGCGTCGGCCGAAATGATGTGTGCTCCGTCGGAATTTGAGCTTTGATTCATCCCACAGCGGTGATCGACGCCTCGGCGACGCTGGCCGACGACGTCGAAGTTGGCCCGTTCACCGTGATCGGTCCACACGTCAAGATTGGCGCCGGTACGCGCGTCTGGCCCCACGTTGTCATTGAAGGGCCGTGCGAGATCGGCCGGGACAACAAGATTCACTCGTTTTGTTCGATCGGCGGCGCGCCGCAAGACAAAAAGTACGCGGGTGAGCCCACGACTTTAAGTATCGGGGACGGCAATACCTTTCGCGAGAACTGCACCATCAATCGCGGTACCGCGCAGGATCGTGGACATACCAGTATCGGCAACGACAACTGGGTCATGGCCTACGTGCACGTCGCGCACGATTGCGAAATTGGCAATCACACCATTTTGGCTAACTGCGTGACGCTTGCCGGCCACGTTTCGGTGGGGGACTACGCGATCCTCGGTGGCTTTACCAAAGTCCATCAATTCTGCAACGTTGGTGCGCATTCGTTTTGCAGCATGAACTGCGACATTAATCGCGACGTGCCGCCTTACGTAACCGCCTCCGGTCGCATGGCTATTCCACGAGGCATCAATGTAGAAGGTTTGAAGAGACGCGACTTCAGCAGCGAACAGATTCGCAATGTGCGCAATGCGTACAAAGTGCTGTATCGGCAAGAGCTCAAACTTGATGACGCACTGGCGCAGCTTGACGATTTCGTTGCGCAGGGCCAGAGCGAACTTGCCGTGCTCGTAGACTTCGTGCGCCAAAGCGAACGCAGCATCATTCGCTGATGCTTAACGTCGGCGTGATCGCGGGCGAAGCGTCTGGCAGCGCGCTCGGCGCCGGCCTCATTGAGGCGTTGCGGGATCGCCATCAGGATGTGCGCGTGGTGGGCGTTGGCGGTGACGACATGGCGGAACTGGGCGCGGAGTTGTGGCTCAACGCACGTGAACTGTCGGTGATGGGCCTGGCCGAAGTGC
>CAYGSQ010000594.1:0-2602 GCA_964352435.1 uncultured Gammaproteobacteria bacterium
ATGCCGCGCTGTACGACACCGTGCGCGCGGTCGGTGAGGAATTGTGTCCGGCCCTCGGTATTGCGATTCCGGTGGGCAAGGATTCGATGTCCATGCGCAGTGTGTGGCAGGACGACAGTGGCGATCATGCGGTGGTCTCGCCCGTATCGCTCATTGTCTCCGCCTTTGCTCCGGTCGGCGACGTGCGCAAGACGGTGACGCCGCAGTTGCAAATGAATGATGGTGCACAGCTGTGGCTGATCGAACCCAACGGCACGCAGCGTCGCCTGGGCGGGTCGTGTCTGGCGCAAGCCTACGGACAGATGGGGGACACGGTGCCCGACCTGGACGATCCAGCGCGTCTCAAAGCCTTGTTTGCGTTGATTCGGTCACTGCGGGATGAGGGAGCGCTATTGGCGTTTCACGATCGTTCTGACGGCGGCGTTCTGATCAGCGCTTTGGAAATGGCCTTTGCGGCACGGTGTGGCGTCACACTCGATGTCGCAGATCTGGTTGCCGGTGGCGATGCTTTGGCCGCGCTGTTTTGCGAGGAGCCCGGTGTGGTCGTGCAGATCAGTCGTGAGGCGGCGGCAACGTTCGCTGACCGACTTGCGCAGCACGGTCTGGATAATTGTGGCACGCGTCTTGGGACGCATCGCGCCGATGGCCGCGTGGTTGTGGCGTCGGGTGCCCAAGGGCTGGTCGATCGCACACGTGCAACGTTGCAGCAGGATTGGAGCGAGACCAGCTTTCGTCTGCAAGCGCTGCGCGACAACCCGCAGTGTGCGCAACAGGAATTCGATGCGCTGGTCGATGATCGGGCGCGCGGGCTTTTTAGCGATCTGACGTTTGATCACAACGACGATGTGTGTGCGCCGTTTTTGAACACCGGTGCGCGCCCCAGGCTTGCCGTGCTGCGTGAGCAGGGTGTCAACGGTCACGTTGAAATGGCGGCAGCGTTTGACCGCGCCGGTTTCGATTGCCGCGACGTACACATGAGCGATCTGGTACGCGGTGACACGGCGTTGCGTGACTACCGCGGTCTGGTCGCGTGCGGCGGTTTCTCCTACGGCGATGTGCTAGGTGCCGGACAGGGATGGGCGCGTGCCATCTTGCTTGACCCGGCGTTGCGCGCGCAGTTCGCCGCGTTTTTTGAGGACACGTCGCGATTGGCACTGGGCGTGTGCAACGGTTGTCAGATGATGTCGCATCTGGCGCCGATCATTCCCGGGGCCACACACTGGCCGCGGTTTGTGCGTAACCAGTCGGAGCAGTTTGAGGCGCGCGTGTCGCTGCTGCGCATCGACGAGAGTCCGTCAGTGGTGTTGCGCGATATGGCCGGTTCGGTCATGCCTGTCGCGGTGGCGCACGCGGAGGGACGTGTGCAGTTCGATGGTGCGACCGACGCCCCCGTCAGTGCTCGCTACGTTGATGGTGCGGGCACGCCGACGACCGCGTATCCGCTCAATCCGAACGGCTCGCCGGACGGTATCGCAGCGGTGTGCAACGATGACGGGCGTGTCACCATCATGATGCCGCATCCCGAGCGCGTGTTCCGCACGGTGCAAAACTCCTGGCATCCACAAGACTGGCGTGAAGACGGGCCGTGGCTGAGGATGTTCCGAAATGCGCGGACATGGCTTGGCTGATGCCGATGTGCGCCGTGTCACCGGTGAGTCTGGTGCGCGCCGTGGGCTTGGCTGTGGTGATGGTTTGCATGCTCGGTTGCGCGCCGGCGGAAGAACGCGTAACGATTTTGGCGGCCAGCAGTTTGCAGGATGTCTTGCCGCTGATTCTCGATGATCACCATTTGAGCGACGCGGTGCGCGTGTCATACGCTGCCTCATCGACCCTGGCACTGCAGCTTGAAGCCGGTGCACCGGGTGATATTTTTTTGTCGGCCAATACTGCGTGGGTGGATCGGCTGATTACCGCGAAAGTCTTGCAAGCCGCGTCGCGCATCGACCCCGTCGGCAATCAACTGGTGCTGGTCGCGCCGGCGTCGCGCAGCGCGACGACTTTCGACGCAGACGCGGTGGCGCTGCTGAAATCTCTTGGGGCGACGCAACGTCTTGCGATCGGAGATCCCGCGCATGTGCCGGCGGGTCAGTATGCCCGCGACACCTTGCGCGACCTGGGCCTGTGGGACGAGTTTGCCGTACGCTGTGCCTTCGCCGATAACGTACGTGCTGCGTTGGCGCTGGTCGCGCGTGGCGAGGCGCCGCTCGGCATTGTGTATGCCACTGATGCGCGACTCGAGGACGACGTTGTCGTAGTCGCCCGGTTCGACCAGGTCCCGCAGAACATTACCTACAGTTTCGCGCTGCATCAGGCCGCCGTGCCTGGCGCGCAAACGGTGTTTGATGTGTTGACCAGTTCCCGGGCCGTGGCGCGTTTTACTCAAGCCGGGTTTACGGCCAGATGAGCGGCGCAGAGGTCGAAGCATTGTTGCTTAGTTTGAAGGTGTCGACGGTCGCCGCACTGGGCGCTTTGCCCGTCGCGCTGGCGCTCGCCTGGCTTCTCGCGCGCGGTCGGTTTGCCGGTCGCTTTGTGCTGGATATTCTCGTGCATTTACAACTGGATCTGCCGCCGGTTGACGTGGGCTATTTAATGCTCGTGACCA
>CAYGSQ010000595.1:0-2590 GCA_964352435.1 uncultured Gammaproteobacteria bacterium
TTTTTCTCCGTACAGTCGGCACGCTTTGCTACCTCGTAGCGTGCCGACTGTACGGAGAAAAACCCTAGAATCGGCGTCGTTGACACAAACCGGGCAACGCGCCGGTCGCCCACCACTTCATCCGACACACGGCTGCCGGGCGCAATCGGCGTTTGATCCGCGCTGGTGCTCACCGTGATGTCGGAGGTAACCCAATCAAGGTTGCCCACGTAGTTTTTCTCGCGCGCCGATTCATCCTCAAGTTCTGGCATACGCAGCTCTGACGGCAGACCGTATTTGCGGCGCTTGACCCGATCGGTTAGCAGCCCGTCACGGCCCATCCCAATTTGCGGGGCGAATTCCTGATTGTTGAGGAAGGTCCCGTTATGCACCAGACGCGTGTCGTTCCCCTGGGCTCTGAAGCCACGCTGCTGACGCGATGTCTCAAAGCTGATGCGACGCGTCTCGCCCACCTGCATCGGTTCCGCGAGACGGTAGATTCGATAGTTGTTGTCATCGTCGGCCGTTTCCAGCTCGCCACCCGGTACATCAAGCGACTCGATCTGAACGAAAAAATCTGCGAATCTCAGATGGAGCTCGTCGACGGGCGCGCCCGTATCGTTGACGATTTGCGCCGTCCCTCGCGTGCGCATGCGCCGCTCCTGGGGGTAGATATCGATGTTCAACTTGAAGTCCATATACGATGGCTGCTTCAGATTTTCGTATTGCAGATACTTCTTCTCATATGCGGCGAGCTTTTCCTCGGTGGCATCATTGGTCACGTACGCGTTGAGCACGTTCGTGTTGTTGTAGATGTGCATGCCGCTGCCCACCGCGACCAGGGCTGCCAGCGCCAATAAAACGCCGGCCGGACTTGCCAGCCTGCGCGGCAGCTGCGCGAACAGCGACTTCATGCTGATCGCCGTGCCGCGACGCCACAAAAGGTGTGCAAACACGGCCAACATGGTGGCGAACGCGCCCCAATACAAACGCAGCCACCAGGCGCCCACGTTGCTGACATCTGCACCGTTAATATCGGACAAGGGCACACCGATGCCGCGGCCGAATAGATACAGCGGATGATTGAGACCAATGAGGTTGAACGTAATGGTGGCAACAAAGTACAGCATCATGATGCCCCAGCCGATGTACTTGTTGGGGCTCAGCGCCTGTACAAACACCGACAGTATCGCGAGCGTTACCATCTCCACAGTTAGGGGCAAAACGTACCAGTTAAAATATTTGCCCAATTCAAATTCGGTATAGCCGCGCAGCATCTGAACCATCAGCGCCGCCACCACAGATATAAGCAGCGCGCTCATTAGCACGCCCACCACGGCAATTGTCTTGGGCACCATGAACGCCCAGTTGGGGATCGCGGTCGAATCGACCATTTCATGCATTTTGCGATCACGGTCGCGCCACACCAGTTCACCGCCATAAAATATCGCGATGATCAACGGAATGATCGTGAATGTTCCCTCCAACATGCTGATGACGTAGAAGGTTCTGGGATACGCTGGCGTGCCATACAACTCGGTATTAAGAAACAGCACGGCGACAGAGTTAAACAGACCAACAAGAATCAGCACGAAAAACGCCGGACTGCGAAAGACCTGCTCCATCTCAAAACGCGTTCGCAATGACAAGCGCGCCCATGCCGCCTTGCTCGGTTGCGCCGCCGGCAACCTGTCCGTCAATGTCGCCTGCTCCAGTGACAGCTTTTGCGTCACGCGCTGCTGCTTCTTGATCTGGCGCGCCGAGATGCCGCGTTCCGCAAAACTGAAACGCGAATAGGCGAACGCCAGTGCCAACAAGGAAAACAAGAACCAGATCAGACGATTGATGCCCAGCACACTAAAAAAGGGTGCCATCAAGGTATTGCTCTCGGTGGCCGTCCAATAGCGCGTCAGATATTCGTACGCGGCGCCGCCAAAGGGCTCCAGATAGGCGCCTGCGAGCAACCAATTGGGGCTAAACTCCGTGAGGGCGCTAAAAATCAGATACAGCACCAGGAACACCACAACGCCGATATAGCTACCCATCATCGACCGCGTGATGGTCGCCACCGCAAAGAAAATCGATGCGGTCAAAAACAAGCCCGGCAGGGCCAACAGGCAATACGCGTAGAGATACTGTGAAAACCGATTGGGACCCAGTGTCTCCGGGTCCATCCACGGCATCAGCGATCCCAACCAGAGCGCCAGCGGCACAGCCAAAAAGGCAATAGCAGAAATACCAAACGCACCGACGAAGCGACCAATCAAATAGTCGAACTTGCTGACACGCGTGGAGCGCACCATGGGACCGAATCCGCTTTCGTCATCGCGTACGATCACGTTGGCCACAAACGCGGTGGTCACAAACATGAAAAAGATCGTCAGAATAATAGTGGTTTCTGCGAGCGCTGAAGGGCTGTTCGCATGAACATTGCCACTGTCCCCGATGCGGATGTTCTCCGCCGTGACGGCACCGAAGGTCAGCAGAAAAAACAGAGTGAAGACGACCCAGAAAACGGGGTTCCTGAACTGATAGCGCAGCTCAAACGCAGCAATTTTTGCAAACATGCTGACGCCCCGCTCAGGCGACTTTGCTACTGGAGGCCGCATCG
>CAYGSQ010000596.1:0-2589 GCA_964352435.1 uncultured Gammaproteobacteria bacterium
ACACTGCTGAACAAAAAGCGAATGACGCGTACGGCCTCGGGTAGCGGTGTGAGCTTGAGCGTGGCTTCGCTGATGACGGCAAGCGTGCCTTCCGATCCAATGATCAACCGTGTCAGGTCGTAGCCCACTACCCCTTTGGTGGTGTAGCAGCCGGTCTTGAGTGCATCGCCGGTGCCGCTGATGGCGCGCAGCCCCAGCGTGTTTTCGCGTGGCGTGCCGTACTTGACCGCTTTGGGGCCGGCTGCGTTGCACGCCAGATTGCCGCCTACGGTTGAGTAGTCAGCGGATGTGGGGTCGGGTGGCCAGAAAAAGCCGTGTTCGGCCGCGGCGCGCTGTACGTCGCCATTGGTTGCGCCCGGCTGCACGACCGCGACGCGATTGGGCGCGTCGATGGTGATTTGGGTCATCGCTTCAGTGGAGATAACCAGGCCATTCTCTGGCGGCACGGCCGCGCCCGCGGTGCCGGTGCCAAGACCCCTTGCGCACAGCGCTACACCGTATTCGCGGCAGGCGAGCACCAGTTCGCGGATCTGCGTTTCGTTCCGTGGGATGGCTACCGCGCCCGGCAGTCGCTGACGCTTCGAGTTGTCGTAACTGTAGGCCCAGCGGTCGCCTTTACCCGTGCGCAGGCCGTTGTCACCAAGGATGTGGCGAAAGCGCGCGAGGGCGGCATCGCTGATCGGCCCGGTCACGGTATCAGCGCGTCGTCGATCAGATGACACAGGCTGTGAATGCACAGCAGGTGGACTTCCTGAATGCGCGCGGTGACGTTACTTGGTACGCGCACTTCGATGTCTTGTTTGCCCAGCGTCGCGGCCATCGTGCCACCGTCGCGACCGGTCAGCGCGACCACGCGCATGTTGGCGGCATGCGCCGACTCGATGGCGCGATTGACGTTGGCCGAGTTGCCCGACGTGGATATCGCCAACAGTACGTCGCCTTTGTGACCCAGTGCGCGCACCTGTTTGGCGAAGATTTCGTTGTAGTCGTAGTCGTTGGCAATGGCCGTGACGGTGGAGGCGTCGGTAGTCAACGCCATGGCCGCAAAACCTTCGCGATCACGCTCGAAGCGATTGAGCATCTCGGACGAAAAATGCTGCGCATCGCCGGCGGAGCCGCCATTGCCGCAGCTAAGAATTTTGCCGCCGGCGCGCAGGCATTCCACCAACGCGTTGGCGGCGCTGACTAACGGCTCGTTGAGCGGTTCCATGGCCGCGGTCTTGGTGGCAATGCTGTCGCGAAACAGTTGCCGAACGGTATCTTGCTGTGTCATCAATAATCCTGCTTAAAACTCGAACGCGGCTTTGAGCCAGCGTAGCGTGGGCGCGGGTCCATCAAGTGCCACGACGTCAAAACGCATGGGCATGTCGAGCGTGCCGTAACGCTGCTTGAGATAGGTCTGTGCACTCATGGCAATGCGGCGCGTCTTGGCATGGCCAATGCTCGCCAGTGCGCCGCCGTGCCCCGCGCTGCGACGATAGCGTACCTCAACAAAAATGACGGTCTGCCCGTCGCGCATGATCAGATCAATTTCACCCAGGCGGCACCGGTAGTTGCGCTGCTCCAACGTCAGGCCCTGCGCAAGCAAATGATCGAGCGCAATTTGTTCGTGCGCCAGACCGGTGCGGACCGTGGGCGAGGTGTTCACTCTTGCCCGGATTCGGATTCGCGGTCGGCCTCCAAATTGAGCAGATCGTCTTCGTCGAGCGCCAGTTCGTCAATGCGCCCAAGTGGCTGCGCCTCGCCTGAGCGAATGACGGCTACGTCGAGGCTGCGGCGGATTTGGCCCCCTGCGCCCATGGACAGTCGGCCGGTTACACCGGGCCACGGGTCGATGAGTGGATCGTTTTCCAGCAGCGCAGGGATCAGACGATAGGCGTCGTAGCCCATGGCGTACAAGCGTCCGCGACGCTGCACGCGGCTCGGCCAGTGACGCGCGAACGCATTTTGAACGTTGCGTGCGCGATCGTCGGGATTGATGATCCACGGCATGTCCGCAAAGACCAGGCCGTCGAGGTCACGGCCGTTGGCTTTGGCGTCGTCGGCGAAAATTGCGGCCGTGGCAAATACCGGCATGTCTTCAGCAAAGTGGTACAGAAACGCCGGACGAATAAGTCGACCCTGACGATTATCCGAAGCGACAAAGACGAACTGGGCGTCCTGTCGCCGACGTGGCTGAAACTCGAACGCAATGCCGGTTGCCGCCGAGATCTGTCGGTTGCGCGCGCGGCTCTCATTGAGATTGAGAAGCTGCGTGATAGGGCCGGCAAAATCATTGTCGCTGCTTTCGTAAGTTTGGTAGCTCAGCACCTGACCACCGAGGCTTTGCATCTCATCGGAAAATGCCAGCAGCAGACGTTCGCCCCATGCGCTGTTGGGTACCAGAGCCACGGCTCGGGTCATGCCCTCATCGATGGCGCGGCGCGCGACGGCCGCCGCCTCATGCTCCGGCGCCAGTGAGAATTGAAACAATGCGTTTTTGCCGGCGGCCGCTTCGGGTAGTGTATTGAGTGCCAGCATGGGTGCTGCAACGGGCATTTGCGCGACGGCTTCTACTTTGTCCTTGAGTAGCGGTCCGACAATAAAGCC
>CAYGSQ010000597.1:0-2582 GCA_964352435.1 uncultured Gammaproteobacteria bacterium
CACATGCATCACGTAATCGCGGTCACCGGATACCGAGAAGCACTCCGTCACTTCGCGCAGTGTTGCGACATGCGTCTCGAAGCTCTGGCGATTGCTGTCGGTGTGTTCGGTCATGCCCACCAGCAGCAATACCTGAAGGTTGAAACCCGCCTTTTTGGGATTAAGCACGGCGACCTGTCGCTCAATCAGGCCCGCGTCTTCAAATTCGCGAATGCGTCGCCAACAGGAAGTGCGGGACATGCCCACCAGCTCAGCCAGCTCGGTTTGGTTGCGTGTCGTGTCCAGTTGCAGTGCATTGAGTAGTCTGCGGTCCGTTGTTGATAGCTTCATGCGTGCAAAAATACCGGAAAATTAAGTTGTACGAAACAATTGTTGCAAAATATACGCTTTAGCGCGGCATTAAGGACACGAAATCCACTGTAATCGCCCATAATGCCGATTGATATTGCGCACCCGAGGACTCCGTAATGGCTGATTTATTTGATAACCCGATGGGCCTGGATGGCTTTGAATTCGTCGAGTTCGCGGCGCCGGATCCGGATGTCCTGATCAAGGCCTTCACGTTGTTGGGTTTTACCAAAGTAGCCAAGCACCGTTCCAAGGACGTTACGCTCTGGCGTCAGGGTGGCATCAATTTCATTATCAACAACGAGCAATTCAGCCACGCCTATTATTTTGCGCAAGAGCACGGGCCCAGCGCTTGCGGCATGGCGTTTCGCGTCAAGAATGCGCACAAGGCGTATGCCCGGGCCCTCGACCAGGGCGCGCAACCGATCGAGATTCCAACGGGACCGATGGAGCTGCGACTGCCGGCAATCAAGGGGATTGGCGGGGCGACCGTTTATCTGATCGATCGCTACGACGAGGGCACGTCGATTTACGATATCGATTTCGATTTTATCGAGGGCGTTGATCGTCATCCCGAAGGCTGCGGCTTTCAGATCATCGACCACTTGACGCACAACGTCTACCGCGGGCGCATGCAATTTTGGGCCGAGTATTACGAAAAGCTGTTCAACTTCCGCGAGATTCGCTACTTCGATATCAAGGGCGAATACACCGGGCTTTTGTCAAAAGCGATGACCGCGCCGGACGGTAAGATTCGCATTCCACTCAACGAAGAAGCGGCGCAGGGCGGCGGGCAGATCGAAGAATATTTGATGGCTTTCAACGGTGAGGGCATTCAGCACATTGCCTTCAGTTGTGACAACCTGCTCGAATGCTGGGACCGATTGCGTGATCAGGGCATCGAATTTATGAAGGCACCGCCTGGCGCTTACTATGAAATGCTGGAAGAGCGGCTTCCAGGGCATGGTGAGCCGGTCGACGAATTGCAGGCGCGCGGTATCTTGCTGGATGGCACGACCGCGGATGACGACCCGCGTTTATTGCTGCAGATATTCTCGGCCAACATGGTCGGTCCAACCTTCTTCGAATTTATTCAGCGCAAGGAAGACGACGGCTTTGGCGAAGGCAACTTCAAAGCGCTGTTTGAGTCGATCGAGCGCGATCAAATCAAGCGCGGCATTGTCAACACACAGGCTTGACGCTGTGCACGAGCAGCGCCGCGTCGTTGGCCAGACTGGCAGGCCTGGACCTGGCCCGATTCATCGCCTTTGCGGGCATGGTCATCGTCAACTTCAAGGTCGTGACGGGCGCTGAGGGTGGGGCTGGTTTTGCCAGCGTGCTCAGCGGCGCGCTTGAGGGCCGGGCGGCGGCCACGTTCGTCGTGCTTGCCGGTATCGGCCTGGGTCTGGCTGCGGCACGTGGCGTCAGTCAGACGATCAGCGTTACGCTCAAACGGGCGCTATTTCTATTCGCGCTCGGGCTTCTGAATATGCTGGCGTTCGATGCCGACATCCTGCACTACTACGCGTTTTATTTTCTGTTCACCGTGCTGCTGCTGCCATGTCGTACGCCGACATTGGTTGCGGCGATCGCAATGCTGAACATCGCGTCGGTCATCATGATTCTGGTTCTAATCCATGACCATTTCAAGCGCGTCCCGGTCGAGACCCTAATGCGCAAAACAGCCGGTTGAGCGCAACGCGAACGTGCCGCTCGCACTGCCGTTGTCGCGCCTGGCCGGGCCGCGTAGTCTGGGAACGTCGGCGTAGTTTTTGTCGACGAGCATCCATGGAGGCCGCGTGACAAAAATTCGTTGGGGTATCATCGGTCCCGGGCGCATTGCCCATACGTTTGCACAGGACATGGCGTATGTGCCCAACGCGGCGTTGCAGTCCGTCGCATCACGCAATGTCGACTTAGCACGCGCGTTCGCACACCAATACGCGATTCCCTCTGCCTACGGCGCGTACGATGAGCTGTACGCGGACGATCAGGTCGATGCGGTGTACATCGCAACACCGCACAATTGCCATGTTCAGCAAATTCTCGATGCGCTTGCGGCCGGCAAGTCGGTGGTCTGTGAAAAGCCTCTGACCATAACGCCAGCGCAATGCGAGGCGGTCATCATCGCGGCCGAGCATGCAGGCGTCTTCGTCATGGAAGCCATGTGGACGTATTTTTTGCCAGCCATGCAGCGCGCGAAGGCATGGTTTGATCAGGGGCCGATTGGTCGT
>CAYGSQ010000598.1:0-2580 GCA_964352435.1 uncultured Gammaproteobacteria bacterium
GTGGTTCGCGCAGCGCGGACCACTGGCCATTGTGCTCAGTCGTTTCGTTCCCGGGACACGCTTTCCAACCTATGTGGCGGCGGGCGCCCTGGGTTTGCCGTTCCTGCGGTTCTCCGGCTGGTTTTTGCTGGCGGCCATTGTGTGGACGCCCACGCTGGTCGCGCTCGCCGCTGCCCTTGGTCACTCAGTGCTGGATTACTTCGAGCGTTTCGCAAGCGTTGCGTTGCCGGCGCTATTGGCGCTGGTCGCCGCCCTCGTTTTCCTGCTGCGCATCGTATTGCCCATGACCAATCATCGCGGCCGGCGCCTGCTACTTGGACGCTGGCGCCGCTTGACGCGCTGGGAATTCTGGCCGCGCTGGGCGTTTTATCCCCCGGTCGTGGCCTACGTCCTATGGCTGGGCCTGCGCTATCGCTCACTCACATTGTTTACCGCCGCTAATCCCGCCATGCCGGACGGCGGTTTCGTTGGTGAACCAAAGGCCGACATTCTGGCGGCACTGACGCGGCACAACGCTGCGCATGTTGCCACCACCGCACGTCTACCCGAAAGCACGTTTGCCGAACGTCGAGCGGCGGTGGATGCCTTTGTTCTTGAACACGCGCTGACCATGCCCATCGTACTCAAACCGAATGTGGGTGAGCGGGGTTCGGACGTCAAAATTGCGCGCAGCGACGATGATATCGACGCCTACCTGGCGGCACACGCGGACGATACGCTGGTGCAGGCGTTCGCGCCTGGCCATGAATTTGGCGTGTTCTATGTGCGCAGGCCCAACGAAGAGGTCGGGTCGATTTTTGCCATCACGGACAAGCGCCCACCCACGGTCTCAGGCGATGGCGTCCAAACGCTCGAAGCCCTGATTCTCAACGATGATCGCGCCGTTTGCATGGCGCCCACGTATCTTGACCGGCATGCGGACACGCTGTTCGACATACCGGACGAAGGCGCGGTGATCGAGCTCGTGGACATTGGCACGCATTCACGCGGCTGCGTATTTCTCGATGGCGCGTGGGTGAAAACGGCGGCGCTTGAAGCCGCCATTGACGAAATGAGTCGCGGCTACGAGGGTTTCTTTTTCGGCCGTTACGATATCCGTACACCGGACGTCGAGGCGTTCAAACGCGGCACCGACTTTGTCATCGTTGAACTCAACGGCGTGACGTCAGAGGCCACAAACATTTATGACCCGGCCAACTCTTTGATGTATGCCTATCGAACGCTGGCCAAGCAGTGGCGCCTGGCATTTGAGATCGGCGCGCGTAATGCGGCCGCCGGTGCGCCCGTGACACCCGCGCTCACATTGCTGCGACGGGTGTTCACAGGCACCTGAACATCAGCTTTGATGTTCGGGCATGGTCACCGTAATGCCATCCAGTTCATCGGTCAGACGAATCTGGCAGCTTAGACGGCTGTTGTCCTGACTGTCTTCCGCCGTGCAGTCGAGCATGTCGAGCTCGTCGTCTTCGCGCACGGGCAGCTTGGCCAGCCACGCCTCGTCGACAAAGACGTGGCAGGTAGCACAACTTAGGCACCCGCCGCAGTCAGCATCGATGCCGCTAACGTTGTTTTCGATAGCCGCTTCCATAATGCTGAAACCGGCCGGCGCATCCACAACGGTTTCGGCACCGGCGTGATCAATAAATGTAATTTTTGGCATTGGGCCTCTCGATGAATTAGCAAAGCGTCGGTATAAAACACTACGACTCGGTCGGGTGTCAACCGGACAGGTCACGCTCAAATGCGCGCAGCGCTTCCAGATCTGACGGAGTATCGAGATCCCAGCTCGCCGCCTCCAGTGACACCGCATTACAGCTAGCACGATCAAGCACATGGCGCCCCAGCTTGCCGGAGTCCTTGAGCATGTCCAGGCGGGCCCGTGGCCAGATCACCGGCACACCCACGGTGTCCGCATAGGCGGCGGCGGCCGTCGATTCGGGCGTTGCGCGCCATGTGGCGACCAGTCGCTCCAGATCGTCGCGCTGCAATCGATACTGATCGACCAGCATCACAAGCACGGCGTCGGCCGCGGAACATTGGTTCAATCCAAAACGCAATGACGCCGCCTGACCTTGTGCCCAGTCAGCGAATACGTGGGGACGCACAGCGAGTTTTTCAATCGTTGGCAGGTCGGTGGTCGCAGTCGCACCAAGGACGACATGCACCCGACCATTGATGCATTGCGCGGCAAGACTGAGCACCTGCTGGAGTAAGCTCTGGCCGCAAAAGTGAACAGACTGTTTCGCCGTACCCAGACGCGCCGAGGCACCCGCGGCGAGCACCAGGGCGTCCAGGCGCAGGTGCGCCCCACTCAAGTGAGCGCACCGCCCGCAGTTCCGCGCAGCACCGCGTGCGCTTGCGCCACGATGGACAGTGCAATCGACTCGGGCAGATCGGCGCCGATCGCAAGACCCGCCGGGCCGAACATGCGTTCATCGCGAATAACGCCGGCGCGCTGCATCACATCATCGCGCCGTGCGGTTGGCCCAAGCAGTCCGATATAGCGTGCCGCACTCGCGGTCGCAGCCGCCAGATAGGCTGCGTCGTTTTCAAGGTGGTGCGCCATCACCACCACCGCAT
>CAYGSQ010000599.1:0-2577 GCA_964352435.1 uncultured Gammaproteobacteria bacterium
ATGCTGGTCCCGGCAATGCAGTCGACCGGAATGCGCAGCTCCTCCAATATCTTAAGAACACCGACATGTGCCGCACCACGCGCACCGCCTCCGCTCAGCGCCAGGCCAATCGACGGTCGGTTTTGGTTGTTGTCGCAGGCGGCGGCGCTTGCCTGTGGGCTATGCAGGCAGCTCAGCAAAAGGATTGCGCCAAGGTACCGTGGCACTTTGTGTCGAAACACGCGTTGTCTCCAAAATTCGAATCGCGGCATCATTGTATGCGTATATGGCGTGAATCTTCACGCCACGTTGGCGGCCCTGACTCAACGCGCGCGATGACCGGTTCAAGTCTTCTTCGATGGCGTGTACGCGTCACGCCAATAATTAGCGCGCGCGCCGAGCCGCCTGAATCTGTGATCCACATCACAAAGACCCGGTTCCCTATTGACATATCCTCCGCTCAACATGCCAGAGATGGAGACATCCGCGCACGGTAGCGCATTCTGGTATTCGGCATAGGGAAGTGCGGCATGGCTCTGTCGTGGTGCGCTCGCAAACGTATTTAAGAAGGGCTGAGCTATGATCATGGACGTCTTCGTGCGCGCACGACTGAGTGTTGCGTTGTTGTTGTTGTTGTTGACCGAGCTGTTTGTGTCTGTGCCCGTCGCGTACGGTGAGGGCTCCGCACAAATCGGATTGACCCAGCGGCTGGCCGATTTCGACATGGCGCTCGGCAACCAATATGCGAGTGACGCAGACTCTGCGTCGCAGTTCGTCGATATTATTAGTGCCGGCGAAGTCATAAATATTTCTTTGTGCGGGGTCAACGACACCGACGATCTGACCATCGAGATTTTTGATCCCGGTGGTGCGTCGGTGTTTACCACGACGCTCACCGACGGCAACGTAAGCTGCACGGATCCCATGACGGCGCCGCTGACTACACCGGTCCGGTATACCACGCTTACAACGGGTGCTTATCGCATCGTTCTCCAGAACATCGAGGGAACGGCGTTTGGGGACAGCCTGTTCAGTCGCTACGACATTTCGGTCACGCCCGATGCGCTGACCGATCCCGATCCGACCATCGCGGCGGGCCGCTTGTGGTCGTATAGCTGGGGCTTCAACGCCAGTACGTTTACAGAAGTGGATGCTACCGATGCCAACTATTACGCACTGGTTCCGGGCGGTCGCCCTAACAGCAACTACATCTGGTTGCTTGATCTGAACAATCTGGCTGGCTTCGGCTACAACATCATCGCCAACGATATTGGTGTCGATGCACCCAATTCCGGCTACTCAACGCCACGTGCTACCGAGAATGCTACCTACAAGTATTCGGTGTACACGGGTATCCCGCAGATTGCGGAGCCACCGCCCGAACTGCCACCCAGTATCACCAACTTGCGCTTTATCGATGATGCCGGTTTTGACAGCAGCATCTCCCCAACGCCCGTTGATGGCACCCAGGACAGCGGCTTCTTTGAATTCGAGAGCGACGTGGCGGGCACCTATTCGGTGTTCATCGATATTGATCGCGACGGTGAATTCGGCGACGAAGGCGATCTGGTTTTGCTTGCCCCGGCGGTTGTTGGTCTCAATCAGGTGGCCTGGGACGGCGAGGACGCCAACAACGTGGCGCTGCCAGACGGCACCTACAACGCCAAGATCACGGTGCGCATGGGTGAGTATCACTTCGTTGCCAGCGATGTGGAAACCAGCGGCGGCCCCAATGAAGACGGCCTGACTATTTTCCTGAGCGATCAGGCGGGCAACCTGACGCCCACGCTCGTGTACTGGGATGACGTCACTATTTTGGCTGACGTGGAGGGCACGTCAACGCTGCCCGGCGGTGCTCTGTCGGGTACGTCTGCAGGTAGCCACACGTGGGGTGATTTTGACCCAGGTGGTGACGGTTTCGGTAACGAGCGGTATATCGACACCTATGTCTACGGCTTTTCCAGTAGTGCGACGACCACGGCGACCATTGCTAACAACGATGCGCTGCTGACGGGCGTCGACGGTACGATCGATGCATCGGATGAAATTGAACCGGGCGCAACGGTCACGGTGACGGTCACCGACAGTGACGTCAATACCATTTCCGGCGTCGTCGAGACCATCGTTGTGGCGGTGGTTAACGATACAACCGCCGAGCGCGAGCAGATATCGCTAACCGAAACCGGCCCGAACACCGGCGTGTTCGCAGGCACGCTGGCAACGTTTGACGCGACCACTGCCGACCCCAATAACAACGCCTTGATGAACACTGCGATCGGCGACACATTCACCGTCACCTATGTCGATCAGATCGACGCGGCTGGCGCGCGAGTTGCGCGTACGGATACCGTACTGGTGCGTCGTGATACCGATGGTGATGGCGACTTTGATCTGGTCGATGCAGATGACGATAACGACGGCATCACGGATTTGGTGGAAGGCAACGGCGATACCGACGGCGACGGCCTGCCCGACAGCCGTGACATCGATTCCGATAACGACGGCATTGTCGACAACGTGGAAGCTCAGACCACGGCGGCATTCGTGGCCCCCACCGGCAGCGATACGGACGGTGACGGCCTGGACGATGCTTACGAT
>CAYGSQ010000600.1:0-2573 GCA_964352435.1 uncultured Gammaproteobacteria bacterium
GAGAAAGAAAAACTGGCGACCGAACTGTACGAGCGCGCCCGTGACGGTGAAGATTTTGCACAGTTAGCCGTGGCGCATTCCAACGGACAACAGGCGCTTGAAGGTGGCAAAATTGGTTGGCGCAAAGCCGAGCAGTTGCCGACACTGTTTGCCGATTCCGTGCTGGAAATGGACGCCGGCGAGGTCGCCGAGCCCATCTCCAGCGGCAGTGGTTTCCATCTCGTTCGCCTGGACCAGACGCGTGGCACTGAAAAGGTCATTATCCGGCAACGTAATGCACGCCATATCCTGATCACACCCAACGAATTGTTGAACGACAGCCAGGCGCTCGACCGCCTGCTCGCGCTGGCACAGCAAATCAAGGATGGCGCTGACTTTGCCGAGCTGGCCAAAGAGCACTCCGATGACAAGGGCAGCGGCGCACGCGGCGGGGATCTGGGCTGGGCGGAGTCCGGCAAATTTGTGCCCGAATTTGACGCGGTCGTTGACGCACTTCAACCCGGCGAAATGGGCGAGCCCGTGCGCACCGCGTTTGGTTGGCACCTGATCGAATTGCTCGATGTACGCGAAGTCGACAACTCGGAAGAGGCCTCACTGAACGAAGCCTACGCCGAAGTGCGCTCGCGCAAGTTGCAGCAGGAAACAGAACGCTGGTTGCTGCAACTACGCGACGAAGCGTTCGTCGACTATCGCACCTGATCCGATGAGCAGCTCGCACGCGCCACCGTGCATAGTCCTCAGTGGTGGCGAGCCAGCCGGCATCGGGCCTGAGATCTGCCTGTCCATTGCGCGTAGCGAATGGCCTGCGCGTCTGGCTTTTGTCGGTGACATGGCGCTTCTGACGCAACGTAACGAAGCGCTGGGATGGGGCGTCACTCTTGAACGTATCGACGCGCCGAACAACGTACCGCCGCATCGGCCGGGCCATCTGCGGGTTATTGAAGAGCCACTGGAACACACCGCCTGCGCAGGCGCTCTGGACACGCGCAGTGCCGCCTACGTACTGCGGGTTCTTGATCGTTGTATCGATGCCTGCGTCCGTGGTGACGCGGCCGCCATGGTTACCGCACCCTTGCACAAAGGCATCATTAACGACGCCGGCATCGCGTTTTCCGGCCACACTGAGTATCTGGCCGAGCGCACAAGTGCGCCTCTGCCGGTGATGATGCTGTGCGCCGGCGCCTTGCGCGTCGCACTGGCCACCACGCATTTGCCTTTGTCGCAGGTACCCGCTGCGCTCACCGCGCAGCGCATCGATCAGGTCCTGCGGATCACGCACCACGATCTGACCCGCGTCTTCGGCATTGCGGACCCGGTGATTGGCGTGTGCGGCCTCAACCCGCACGCCGGTGAAGGCGGTCATCTTGGTCACGAAGAACAAACCATTATCGAGCCCGTGCTGGAACGCGCGCGCCAGGACGGCCTCAAAATCATTGGCCCGCTGCCGGCCGATACCGCATTCACGCCACGCGTGCTCGACTCGGTCGACGCTGTGATTGCGATGTACCACGATCAGGGTCTACCGGTGCTCAAGTACGCCGGTTTTGGCGAAGCCATCAATGTCACGCTGGGCTTACCCATCGTGCGCACGTCGGTCGATCATGGTACCGCGCTCGATTTGGCCGGCACCGGCAAGGCCGATGACGGCAGCCTGCGCGCAGCCCTGTCGCTGGCTATCGAACTGGCTAACGCATGAAACACATTGCACGGCGTCGATTTGGCCAGAATTTTCTGCACGACACCCAGATCATTGACGCCATTATCGCGTCGATCAATCCACAGTCAGGCGAACGCTTCGTTGAAATTGGTCCGGGCCGCGGCGCGTTAACGCTACCGCTTCTGGAACATGACATTGACCTGCATGCCGTGGAAATCGATCGTGATCTTGCGCAGCGATGGGGCGCCCAGGCC
Source organism: uncultured Gammaproteobacteria bacterium (assembly GCA_964352435.1). GTDB lineage: Bacteria > Pseudomonadota > Gammaproteobacteria > Steroidobacterales > JBCCMA01 > JBCCMA01. The sequence continues at coordinate 1,912 of CAYGSQ010000600.1, forward strand.
AGCATCAACCCGCGCTTCAACGTGCATTGCGGCGACGCGTTGGACGTCGAACCCGCGCAACTGTATCCCGCTGACCAGCCCTTTCGGTTAGTCGGCAATCTGCCCTACAACATATCGACGCCCCTGTTGTTCCATTTCGTCGGCTGGCGTTCACGCCTGCTCGACTTGCACGTCATGCTGCAAAAGGAGGTCGTGGAGCGCATGTGTGCCAGCCCGGGCAACAAAACCTATGGCCGGCTGACCGTCATGCTCGCGCCCCACTACGCCATCGAAAACCTGTTGCACGTAGGGGGGGATGCATTTAGTCCGCCGCCGAAAGTCGACTCTGCGTTCGTACGTTTGACCCCACATGCCCAAGCGCCGTTCGAAATCCGCGATCCCGAAACCTTCAAGACGGTCGTGGCCGCGGCATTTTCAATGCGCCGAAAAACGCTGCGCAACGGTCTGCGTGCGCTGATGGATGCGGACCAGATCGTGGCCTGCGACGTAGACCCTGGCGCGCGCGCCGAAACGCTCGCACCAGAACAATTCGCACGACTGGCCAATTCACTCGCGCAACCCGCAGGCTAAATACGGTAGACTTTGAACGCTAGACGGAAGGGTCCCCCATGGCAAAAATCGACACGATCGACGTTCAGGTTTCCAGCTATTTTCTTGAGCAG
>CAYGSQ010000601.1:0-2571 GCA_964352435.1 uncultured Gammaproteobacteria bacterium
GTACCGCATCATTCGTGCACTCGGCGTCGGCGGCATGGGCGAGGTCTTTGAAGCGGAGCAGCTCGAACCTTTCGTGCGCACGGTTGCCATTAAACTGTTGCGTCGTGGTCTGTACTCCCGTGAGCTTGCCGCCCGTTTTGACTCGGAGCATCGTGCGCTCGCGCTGATGAATCACCCCAATATCGCTCAGGTGTTCGACGCCGACTGGACCGACGATGAGCGCCCGTACTTTGTCATGGAGTACGTCCCGGGGCAGAGCATCACCGACGTGTGCACGGCGCAAGCGCTCGATTTGCGTCAGCGCATTGAGCTTTTTTTGCAGGTTTGCGACGGTGTTCAGCACGCCCACGGCAAAGGCATTATCCATCGCGACCTGAAGCCGTCCAACGTATTGGTATGCGGCACAGGCAAGCAACGTGTCGCGAAAATTATCGACTTTGGCGTGGCCAAGAGTGCGCGCTCCATTGTGCGATCAAACGAAGGGCCGGACAGCGCATCGTCGTCGACACATACGCAGATTGGTACATGGATCGGCACGTCGGGTTATGTCAGCCCGGAGCAGGCGCTGGGCGCTTTCGACATTGATACACGTAGCGACATCTATTCGCTGGGCGCGCTGTTTTACGAATTGCTGGCGCAGCGACCGGTCTACGCGGACGACGAGTTTGTCAGTGCGTCGCGCGAGAAAAAACTGCAGATCATTTGTGAAGACATGCCGCGACCACCGAGTCGGCACACGCAGTCCGCCGCCGCGGCCCGCTATCTCAAAGGCGATCTGGATCAAATCGTCCTTAAAGCGATGGCCAAGCAACCGGACGCGCGTTACGCCACCGTGGCGCAATTTGGTAGTGACCTGCGACGCTTCTTGCGGCATGAGCCCGTAGCGGCGGTTGATGGCGGCCTGCTCTATCGCCTGAACAAATTGATTCGGCGCAAGACGCTGGCCGTGATTTTCGGCGCGCTGGCCGCGGTCGCGCTGATCGCTGGCACGTTGGCGACCGGCCGGGGTTACGTGCACGCGGTGCGGGCAGAAGAAGCGGCCGCACAGGAGGCGCAGCGGGCCAACACAGAAGCACGTAAAGCCAGTCAGACCGCCGACTTTCTTGCCAGCCTGTTCCGGGTGTCTGATCCCACGCAGGGGGCGGGCGGCAAGGTGTCTGCGCGGGAGATCCTTGAGGCGGGCGCGGACCGGGTGAACTTCGAATTTGATCAACAGCCGGCCACGCGAGCCATGCTGCTCGACACCATTGGCGTCGTGCACACCAATCTGGGCTTGTACGACGCCGCAGCGCGCTATTTGATGGAAGCTCAGGCTTTGCGCAGTGCGCTGTATGGCGAGCAGCATATCGACACGGCGGCGAGTTTGAATCACCTGGGCAAGTTGCACTATTTCAAGGGGCAACTCGATGTCGCCGCGACGTATTACGATCGCGCGTTGACCATCAACCGAGCGCTGCTGGGCGACGATGACATCGCCGTGGCGTACAGCCGCAACAATTTGGGTGAACTGTTGATCGCGCAGGGCAACTTTGACGGTGCGATCGAAGAACATCGTCAGGCGCTGGCCATTCGGCAACGCGTACTGGGATCGGATCACCGTGACGTGGGTATGAGCCTGAACAATCTCGCGGGCGCGCTGCGCCGCTCGGGCGACGTGGCGGCGGCCGAGGTGGCCTATCGGCAAGCCATCGATGTGAATCGTCGTGCGCTCGGTGAGACCAGCTCGGAAGTGGCGACCAACCTGTCGAACCTCGGCGTATTTCTCATGAGTGTGGGCAACTATCAGGAAGCTTTCGCGCTGCACACACAGGCGCTTGATATTCGCCGTCAGGTGCTCGATGCAAACCACCCGCATGTGGCCAACAGCCTGCACAACGTTGGGTCCCTGTATGTGCATCTGGGGCAATACGAGCAGGGTGAGCCGCTGGTGAGGGAGTCGCTCGAGTTGCACATAGCGCTGCACGAAGAGCGTCATCCGCTGGTTGCTCTGACGCGCAATAATCTGGGCGTGGTGTGGGAGCACGTAGGGCGCCACGACGATGCGTTGAATCAGTACGATCAAGCGCTCGAGATTTTTCTTGCCACAGTCGGTGAGGCACACCCCTACGTTGCCATTACGCAGACCAACCGCGCACGTTTGTTAGTCGCACAAGGTGAATTTGTTGAGGCTGAGCGCGACGCCGCCACCGCGGCGGCGTCCCTGTCGCAGGCCATTGCGCCGGATCATTGGCGCGTGGCCGTGGCGAACAGTGTGCGTGGCGCGGCGTTGCTTGGGCTCAAGCGTACCGATGAAGCGCGCACGCTTCTGGAATCCAGTGAGCGCATCATTGTTACGGCTCAAGGTGACGGCACGCCCTATGCCCGCCGCGCGCGCGAGCGCCTGTCTGAGCTGACGGCCGTGCGGCCGTAGTATCCCGCCGCTATTCCGGTACCGATCTTTGGTGCCGGTCGCGCATGTCCCGGAACCGATCATTGAGCGCCTGGTCTCGGGCCTGCTTGCAAAAACCAATCAGCGTCACGAGCTCGTAACTGCTGACCGTGAGTTGTTTGACGTCCTGGCGAATCGTGCAC
>CAYGSQ010000602.1:0-2553 GCA_964352435.1 uncultured Gammaproteobacteria bacterium
AGGTACTTGAGGAACAGGTCGTGCGCGGTGCCGTGGGGCGCCTCGTACAACATGGTGCCGTCTTTACTCTCGATGATGGAGCTGGCCGTTGCGAGCGAGCCGCCGAGTGCGGCGGAGATATCCGAGAAAATATCGCCGTCCAGATTTTGTGCCGGGTACAGCGCGTTACGCGGCGGGTCGGTGATCATTTTGTCGAGCTGCACGGATGGCCGCATGATCATGAATGACGGCACGACGGTGTTGTTGACCGCCAGATCGCAGCGCACTTCATTGATGACCGTGCTGAATACGTCGTCATAGTCCATGTACTCGCGTTTAAGGCCGAAATACACTTCCTTGTTCTTGCGCGACGCGTCGCGAAACACCTGACTGACCCAGTCCTTGATGGCTGCGCGATCGTTGGACATGAACAGAATTGGGTCGCCGGCTTTCACCAATCGGGCGTGTTTTTCGTCGCCATCGACAATCACTTTCAGGATGCCGCCTTCTTGCGCCGGCATGTTGAAGCTGCCGTACTGGTCGCCGCCGCCGGCGCTCATGCGTGAGATGGATACGTGCGCCTCGCGACTCGGGATGCCGTACTTGCGCAGGCTTTTCACCAGCTTGAGCAGCTTGCGACCCGACGTGTTGTCGGGCACGCCCCACAGCGCGCGCTCGGGTGGATTGGCGACAATGCGCGCGGCCTGCGCGTCGATCAGCTCGTAGTGATACGACAATCCGGCGGCCTTGACCCTGGCTTCATAGTCACGCTCGTAAATCTCTTCGATCGCTTCGCGCATGACACCGTCGTAGCCGGGGATGACCGTATCCTTGAGGCCCAGATAGATATCGCGTTTCTCGTCCAATGCACGCTGGAAAAACTGATGAGCCCAGGCGCGCACGTCGTCAATGTCGTTGGTGGCCAAGAGCCAAGGATCGCCGCGCTGAATAAAACGACGGTGCAGTTCAACCGGATCGCCGCTGGCGCCGATGAACATCACTTTGGCCACGCCGGTGGCATTGGATAACTCGTTGTGGCTGTTCTTGATGCCACCGTCTTCCATCGTGAAAACTTCGATATCGCGGCCCACCCAACCAGGGCGACGCACTTCGAGGTTGCGGAATTGAATATCTTCTCGCGTGATATTGCCGCCGATACCTTTGCGGATGGCGCCGTTGGGCGACTTGGTCGCCAACTTGTGCAGCGCGCTTTCCTTGATGGCCGGATGTTTGGCCAGCATCTCGTCCAGCTGGTCGCGGTTCACCGTCATGCCCGCGTTCTTGACGCCGACGCCGTGCGTCTTGAGTGCTTCGATCGCCTCGGTAATCACCGCACCATTGGTGGTCAGCCGGTTTTCCGCCGACAGGTCGATGTCGATCAGATCGATGTTCAGGCGCTTTTTGACGAAAGTTTCCAGGATCAGCTCAAAGGCGATCTGGGCCATTTCGTCGCCGTGCAGCACGACCAGGGGTTTGGATACGGAAATCTTGTTCGGCATGGTGCCTCCAGACGGTGCCTTGACTATGGGGCGGCGCACGTGCGCGCGCGGGCGATTGTACTAGATGTAGCCGGGCATGACTTGGGGTATGTTCACGCTATGAGCAAAAATACACGACTGGTTTACTCGACCGACGGCGGGCGCGTTGATGCGCTGCAAAGCACGGCCGCACCGCCCGCAGGTGACGGCACAGTCCGTATTCACAAGCAGACGAAGGGCCGCGGCGGCAAGGGCGTATGCGTGATTGCGGGACTGGGTCTGGCGGCGCCGGAGCTTAAGGCGCTGGCCAAAGCGCTTAAGCAGCGTTGCGGCGTTGGCGGTGCGGTCAAGGGCTGGGACATCGAAATTCAGGGTGATCAGCGCGACGTCCTCAAGACCGAGCTGGAAAAACACGGTTTCACGGTCAAGCTGGCGGGCGGCTGATGGACGCGTTTCCCCGTGAGCATCTCAAGCTCTTGGTCACCATGGATATGCCCTTTGGCAAATACGCGGGGCGCAAACTGGTCGATTTACCGGAGCCCTATCTGGTGTGGTTTGCCAACCAGGGCTTTCCGCCGGGCAAGCTTGGCGAGCTGATGGCGCTGTTGTACGAGATCAAGCTCAACGGGCTGGAGTCACTGCTGCGGCCGCTGCGCGTTAAATAATATTGGAGACGCCCTGCGTCTGAGCGCTTTGTGACGCCGTGTACGCCATCATCCCATCGTGCGCATCGGACGAGTGGGCGCCGCCGCAGGCCGGGCAGCCTGCAGCGTTGAGTTCATCTCTTGCGCTCGCCGAAACAGTTTCGTCGTCTTCTTTACCTGGCGCTGACTGCGCCGTTATCTCGGCCTGCGCTTCAGCGGCCATGCGTGAGGCTTCGGCCGCCACGGCTCTATCCTGGGACGACGGGTTGGTCGGCGCCAATGCCGCGCGTCGAATGACCTGTGCTTTGCGCAGCGTTGCCACCGGATCGTTGGCCACTTTGCTGCTGTCAATTTGTACTTCACCACCCACCGCGTATTGATGCCCGTCGGGCCCGCGTTGATAAGTGAACGTGGGGCCGCCTCGAGCGTAACCGCCAGCCGCAGACAAATGC
>CAYGSQ010000603.1:0-2549 GCA_964352435.1 uncultured Gammaproteobacteria bacterium
AGTTAGTTATTGTGCGGCCGCGATTGGCTTTTTCGTACTGGTCATTTTGCTGGCTACACGCTGGCGTGGACGACTTGGCGGCAATTTTTTCATCGCCGTAACCCTTGTCAGTGCTGTCTGGGCCGCCACCATGGCCTACTTTTCAGTCAACGCAGAGCGTACGATTTTCGGCAATGTCGCGTTGGTCGATGCCATACGATCGCTGATGTGGTTCACGTTGATCTGGCGCCTGATTGACGGCGTGCAGGATGACGAGGAGCGCCCGGATTTACCGCCGACCATACGGCGCGTGTTTATCGGCACATGGCTTGCGGTTCTGGCGGTCAATATTGCTGTCTATTTGCACAGTTTCGCGACCGGCAGCGCGCGACTGCAGCTCACTGTATTCATCGCCACAGGCTTTGCCCTGGCTCTGGCAACGCTGGTTCTGGTTGAGCAGCTCTATCGCAACTCTGCGGCCGACGTCCGCTGGACCATCAAGTTTTTCTGTCTCGCCGTTGGCGGTATCTTTGCCTACGACATCTATTTGTTTGCCAGCGGCTTCCTGTTTTTGCGTCTCGATTCCGATTTGTGGGACGCGCGCGGTGCCGTGAACATGCTGGCTGTGCCGCTGTTGGCGCTGGCGGTATCGCGCAGCGGCCGGCTAAAACGCACGCAATTTGTGTCGCGCCGGGCCGTGTTCTATTCCTCGGCGTTGCTGGGTGTTGGCCTGTATCTCATCATTATGGCAGCAGGCGGCTACGTGGTGCGCGCGTATGGCGGTACCTGGGGCGCTTTTGCCCAGATTCTGTTTTTGAGTGGCGCACTTTTTCTGCTCGCCGTCGTTTTGTTTTCCGGCCAGGCGCGCGCACGCGTCAAGGTATTCCTGACGAAACACTTTCTCGACTACCGTTATGACTATCGCGAGGAGTGGCTGAGTCTGACTCAGGCCCTGACCGATTCAGAACGGGAACGATCGTTGTCGCAGCGTTCAATCGAGGCGGTTGCCGGCTTGCTGGAGAGTCCGGGCGGGGCTTTGTGGTTGCTCGACGATCAGCGCTACGCGATCGACACGGTTTGGAACTTGCCGATGGCGCCAGAAGTAAACGTAGGTTTGGATAGCGAGTTCATTCAGTTTTTGCGCTCGCGTGAGTGGATTGTTGATCTGCCGGAATTGCAGCAAAACCCGGAACTCTATGATCAGCTCGAGTGCCCGGCCTGGCTTGCCGATATTGCCGATGCGTGGGTCATTGTGCCGCTCAAGCAGTCGGATCAGCTACTTGGTTTCATGGTGTTGGCGCGCGCGCGCGCAATGCGCGAGTTGACGTTTGAAGATCACGATCTGCTCAAGACGGTTGGGCGACAAATAGCGGGCCATCTGGCGCTCGACAATTCGGTTCAACTGTTGGCCCAAACGCGGCAGTTTCAGGCCTACAACCGCCTGACGGCGTTTATCATGCACGATCTCAAAAATCTGATCGCCCAGCAGTCGCTGGTGGTCAATAATGCGGCAAAACATAAAGACAAGCCTGAGTTTATCGATGATGCGATCGCAACGGTCGATAATTCGGTCAAGCGGATGAATGGTCTACTGGAGCAGCTGCGGCGTGGCGAAAGCCATCGTGGCGACCGCACCGCCAGATTGGACCCGGTTTGTCGCGATGTCGTGGGCCGCAATGCCCAGCGCCAACCAGCGCCCGAGCTTTTGATCGAAGACGAGGGTCTGCGCGTCGCTGCACCGGCAGAGACACTTACTATGGTCCTCGGACATCTGATTCGCAATGCACAAGAAGCGACACCCGCGGACGGTTCTGTGACATTGATCGTCAGTCGCGCCGGGGAACAGGCTATTATTACCATTCGTGACACCGGGACCGGGATGGATCCGGAATTTATTCGCGAGCGTTTGTTTCGTCCATTTGATACGACAAAAGGCACCAAAGGCATGGGCATTGGCGTCTACCAGGCGCGCGACTTCATGCGTTCCATGGGGGGCCAACTTGATGTCTCGTCGACGCCAGGCGAGGGCAGTACGTTTACTGCCCGTTTGCCGTTGGACCAAAATACGCAATCAGAGCGCCCGCCGGAGGCGCCGGACCCGCAAGAGGAAAACCGTTGAAAGAGAAAAAGCCGAAACTACTGGTCGTCGAAGACGATCCGGGAATTCAAACCCAGCTCAAATGGTGCTTTGAAGACTACGACGTGGTCTTTGGCGATGATCGGCCGTCCGCCATTGCCGAATTGCGGCGGCATGAACCATCGGTCGTTTTGCAGGACCTGGGGTTGCCCCCCGATGCCGAAGGCGTGAGCGAAGGTCTCGCGACGCTCGAGGAAATACTGTCGCTCAAGCCGCACACCAAAGTGATCGTTGTTACCGGCAATGACGAAAAAGATAACGCCGTGCGCGCGGTCGCGGGAGGTGCGTATGACTTTTATCAAAAACCGATCGACGCGGACGTGCTGCTGCTGATCGTCAAGCGCGCGTTTCACATGCATGCGCTGGAAGAGGAAAATAGACGGTTGCTCAGCCAGCATGGCGAGTCACCGTTGACCGGCATCATCGCCGTAAG
>CAYGSQ010000604.1:0-2543 GCA_964352435.1 uncultured Gammaproteobacteria bacterium
TCTCGCAGGCGTTTGCCATCGCAATCGCGTGCACGGTACCAATGTGGTTGGTCACGCGGCGGCGCTTGGCAACGTGTACTTCCGCGCGGTTGGCGGTGAGTACGGTGATGTGCGGCCGAATGCTGGCGAAGTACGGCGCCCGGAAACACACCATGCGTGAGAACACGCGCGTGCCCAGTGGCCAGCGCGCGCAACGGTCATACAAACGCAGGACCGACGACTGACTAGCGGACATGCTGAGCACACTGTTCATGCACAAACGCGACGGTGTCACTGAGCAAACGCGCGGCCGCGTTGTTGGCAGCCTGCACGCCGCTTTGGGCATCACCGCCCGACGGCTCCTCGGTCGCAAAGCGCCGCGTCGCCAACAGCGTTCGTCGATCACTGTCGAACAGTCGGATTTCGTAGGACAAATCGAGCACCGAAACCTCGTCAGAGAACATCTGCACGAGTTTGACGTCGGCCAGCTCAAGTTGATAGTCGGTACGCGCCGCCACGGGTGCCGCCAACACGCCGTCGAACGCACCGCCGTCGCGCAAGAACCGCCGTAACTGATCGCCAAGCATGCGCGATGGTGCATCGCCCCAGCGCGCATAGGCAAAATAATTGAGCTCGTAGGCGCTGCGCATGTACGCCATACGCGCGTTGCGGAAGCCGGTCGCAGCCGCGCCACTGGCCACCTGAATCTGGCCACAGGACAGATCACCCGATGCGGCCGCGACGGTGGTGTCTGGTGCAATCAAATACGTGCGGTGGGTTTTGCGTTTCTTGCCCGTCGGCAGCAACGCGCAGCCCTGCACAAAAAACACGGCTACAACGGCAACCCAAAAAAGTGTAACACCCCTCATTCGCCCGGCCCCGGTTCCGCTTCAGGCCGGCCAAACACCAGCTGGCTTGGATCCGCCTCAATTGACTCGCTGATACGTCGCAGGCTCAAAGCGGTATCGCGCAGCTCGACCACAGTGCGCGTCGCCTCCGGCAAGGCCGTTGAAGTAAACCGCCGCAAGTCCGCGCCGCTACTCTCAATGGTCTCACCCAAAACGACCGACGAAGCTTGCAACGTCGAGCCGGCCTCGGCCAATGACAACGCCATCGACTCCAGCGCCCCGGCCGTTGTGTTGAACTGCGCGACCAGATCGGGCAACTCGTCGGTCGCTCGACGTGCGGACGCCACGACACCACGTACCTCGCTCAGCAGTGCTTCGATCTCATCGGCACGCTCTGACAGGCGCGCCGTCAGATTTTGCGTATTGGCCAGCACATTGGTCGCGGCGGCCACGTTATCTTCGCTCAGTAATTGATTGATCCGCACCGTCGCTTCAATCAGCCCGCTCATCAAATCGGTAGCGCTGTCATCCAAACGCCCAAACAATGATTCACGGCTGGTTATGACCGCGTAATCCATACCGTTTTGCAGCGCCAGGGCCGCGCTGTCGCGCGAACCGCCGGTCAGGTTAATGTGCATCAGCCCGGTCAGCCCCTGCGTTGACAGCTCGGCCACCGTGTCGAGTTTGACGGGCGTGCCTTCAAGTACCACCATTTTTACGCGCACTTCCTCGGGGTTGTCCGGGTTCAGACCAATCTCGCGCACGCGGCCAACATTTACGCCCTTGTACTTAACAGGTGCATCAATGCTCAGCCCCGATACCGACTCGGTCATATAACTGATGTAGAAGTCATAGTCCTTGGGCGCACCGCCTGTCGTCAGCCACAACACCGCTGCGATAAGCGCAGCGCTAAGCAGCAGGACGAAGAGCCCGACAAGGACGTAACTGGTTTTTGCTTTCAACGCTGTTCGTGTCCCTTGATGGCGTTACTACGGCGCAACGCGTTATCTGGCTGTCGTATCGCGTTCGACAAAGAAATCGCGCACGCGCGCGTCATCCGATCTTGCCAGTTCAGGCCATGGGCCCAAAGCCAGCAGCTTACCATTGCCAAGGAACGCCGCGCGATCCGATATGCGGCGCACGGACGCCATATCGTGGGTGATCATCACGATGGTCAAACCCAACAGGTCGCGCAGGCTGCGAATCAGTTGATCGAGCGCGGCCGCTGAGACCGGATCAAGACCCGAGCCCGGCTCATCAAGCACCAGAAGCTCTGGATCGAGCGCGATAGCGCGCGCCATGGCCGCACGTTTGCGCATGCCGCCGCTGAGTTCGGCGGGATACAGGCGCCCCACGCTGGGATCCAGTCCCGCCAGATTGAGCTTGATGCCCGCAATTTGCGCAATGGTCTCGCGATCAATGGTGGTGTGTTCGCGCAGCGGCATGCCGACATTTTCCAGCACGGTCATGTCGCCAAACAGCGCGCCGTATTGAAACATGACGCCCACCCGGCGGCGCAAAGGCAGCGACGCGTTCTCGCCGATATCGGTGACGTCTTCACCAAACAGCCGCACCACGCCAGCAGTGGGTTCGTGCAACATCACGGCTTCGCGCATCAGCGTGGACTTGCCACTGCCGCTGCCGCCGACGAACGCGAAAATCTCGCCGCGATTGACCGCCAGGCTGATGCCGTCGTGCACCACCTTGCTGCCAAAG
>CAYGSQ010000605.1:0-2541 GCA_964352435.1 uncultured Gammaproteobacteria bacterium
TCGCGCATGGCAGACTCCGCGCTTTGAAATACATACTCGCGCTGCTTGTTGTTGTCGGCCAGCCGCACTTCCGTTGTGGCCGTGCCCAGGCCCGATACACTAAGTACCGTCAGCACGAGCAACAGGATCAGCCCAATAACCAGTGCGGCACCGTGCTGTTGTTGCGGAAGTTTCATTGATTGAGACATAGCGTTAAATCCTGTTGCGGATATCAAACGTTCGCGTGACGAGCAGGCGACGGAAATCGCTCGCGTCATTAAAACGTGGAGGAGTGAATTCGACATCGCCCATGACATAGGTGGCGCCGTCGACGTAGCCGGTTTCGGGCCGCTCAGAACGCACGAGCAACCACACGCGTACAGACACGATGGTGTTTTCTGCGAGCGGGTCCAGAAGTGCGCTGTCAGGATTGACGTAAGCGACGGCGCCCGACAGTGGGTCGTTGATGTCGCGCACGCCAAACTGGACCTGAAAGTTTTCGATGCCGTTGACGATTTCGCCGTCGCGCAAGGTCGGTCCGTTGATCAGCTCCAGGCGTCGCAGCGCAGGTACGGGCACATCGTCGGTGCCCGCCAGCGAATTCGGGCTGACGTAATAGGCGTGCGCCAACAGCGAAAAGTTGCGTGCGTTGGGAGCAAAGCCAGCAGGCTCGGCATTGCCAATAAAAATCTGGCCTCTGGGGTTGATCGACGTGCGCACATATATCTGATTGGCTTGCAATGCACCGGTTGCGACCGGACGCGTATCGACGCGGCGCACGGCCATGACATCTGTGCCGGCCAAGTAGTCCGTTATGCAATCCCACCCGGCAGGCAGTGCGCCATTCGAGCCCTCAACGTAGGCTGCCAGATTGACCGACCAGAAGTCTTCACAGTCATTGCCCGGCAGGTCGGCGACATCCGGTGGATTGTCATCCGCGCGACCGCGGACCGCGGCCACCTGATTGTGGGTGCCCCAAAGTCCTGCGGAGCGTACGTCCTGCTCGATATACTTTAACGCGAAATTGGCGTTTTCCTGCATGCGCGCAATGTTTTCGTTGAGCGTGTAGGTGGCGCGACCGTTGATGTAGACGCTCAGTGCACCGCCAATAAGAATGACGCCCAGCACCAGTGACACCATAAGCTCAACCAGACTGATGCCGCGCTGGCTATGTTGCGTTCTCACAGCAGCACCTCAAGGACGTAGTGCGCTTCTTCACCGCGCTCGGACCAGCGCACGTCAATGGTGTAGGTGGACAGGCCGTTTAAATCGATTTCGTGATCAATTGACCCGGCGCCATCCGCTAAACCGCTACCACTGCCAGCCTGCAGCGCGCGTTTCCACTGCCAGATATCAAACTCAGCGAGCTGGGCTTTGGTGCAGTCGCCAATGGCCACGGTGCCGCCCATGCGATCGGCGCACCAGGTGCCCGGATTGGCGGCCGGCGCGTCGAAGTCGACTTCATAGGTGTTGCGCAGGATTGCCGCTTGCTCACTGCCCACATTGGCACGAATGCGGTCGGCCATATCGGCGGCCAGCTCAATGGCCCGGGTAGATGTCAGCGCCTGCTGATTAAATTGCAGACCGACGACCTGCATCGATGCGATGCCCATCAATCCGATAGACAGCACCACCAGTGCGACCAGTACCTCAAGCAGTGAAAAACCTCGTTGCGTATTCAGCATTCCAGGCCTCCTTCAACCGTTACGTCGCGTGCGGTGGCAGGTCTGCCCGTTGCCGACACGCTCACCACGACACGTCGGTCTTGCTCGCCGGTCGTGTCACAAAAAACCAGTTGCGATGCGTTGAGCAGCGCATTGGGGAAACCGTCGCCGCCGTAAGTAAGCCCGTTTTCAATAGCGGCTGATGCATTGACGAACACGTCGCGTTGCATGGCGCTTTGGAAGCGCAGTAGTTCGTCAACACCATTGTTATAAACGCCGTCGGCATCTTCGTCGACAAATACCAAAACGCCTGTGTGCCAGTCAGTACCGCCACAGCTGACCGCGTCGTCGCCCACGGATGCGTCATTAGTAGTGGGGCAAAGCGTCACGGGCACGCCTCGCTTGGCTGCCTCAGACCGCGCCAACTGAAATCCGGTGATCACCTCATTCACACTCGCGGTGATGCGGTTGCGCTTGATCAGATTGTTGAAGGAGGGCACACCAATGCCCACCAAAATAAGACCGACCGCAATAGTGAACATCAGCTCGACCATCGTGAATCCGGCGACGCGCCTGTTTTGCATAATAAATCTCCCTCACGCCGCAGTGTACGAGAGAGAAGTGTGACCCAGGTCTCATTTCCGATAAGCGGTCAAAGCGGCCCGACAAACGGTCTTAAGCTGGCCTATTGGCCGGCACAAGCCCATTGCCGGTGCGCTTTGGCACCTTTAGGAACCGTCCGCCGACGGACAGGGAATGGTGGCACCGGAGGGCAAGCGGGCGGCCAGACGCGGACGTCCCGTGGTGCTGACCACCAGCGCTCTGGGCGCTGCCAGCTCGCGCACATGGCATAGCCTCAGCGTGCCGTTGGTCGCGTTTAGCGACAGCGGCCGAAAGA
>CAYGSQ010000606.1:0-2541 GCA_964352435.1 uncultured Gammaproteobacteria bacterium
GTTCAGCAGGCGCTGGCCAAGTGCTGCCGCCTCGTTTTTGCGCATGTTTTTCATGTACGCCTTGATCGAGGCCTGCGCCTTGGCGGTGACCACAAAATTGAGCCATACGGGATTGGGCTTGCCACCCTTTTGGGTAATCACCTCGACCGTTTGCCCGTTGCGCAGCGTGGTGCGTAACGGCACGCGGCGTCGATCAACGCGGGCTTCAACGCAGCGATCACCTACTGCGGTGTGTACCGCGTAAGCAAAGTCGACCACTGTCGAGCCGCGTGGCAGACGTCTTATATCGCCGCGCGGGGTGAACACATACACCTTGTCTGGAAACAGATCGATGCGCACGCTTTCAAGAAACTCTTCTGACGAGGCATCTGCCTGCAACTCAACTAACGAGTTGAGCCACTCGCGCGCGCGCATGTGCGGGGTGACCGCGCTCGAGTCGCCAAGCTTGTACAGCCAGTGTGCCGCAATCCCGGTTTCCGCCACCCGCTCCATATCGCGTGTGCGTAGCTGAACTTCGATGGGCACGCCCCCGGGCCCGACCAGCGTGGTATGCAGGGATTGGTAACCGTTCAGGCGCGGGATGGCGATGTAGTCTTTGAAGCGCCCCGGCATCGGCTTGTAAATTTGATGGACCAGTCCCAGCGCGCGGTAACATTCATCGGGCTTGTCCACGATGATGCGAAAACCATAAACGTCGACTATTTCGCTCAGCGGTCGGCCCTTCTTGCGCATCTTTTGGTAAATACTAAAGATGTGCTTCTCGCGTCCCCGCACCTCGCCCTCAAGCGACGATGCCGCGAGGGATTTACGCAGCTTCGAGCCGATTTTGCGCATGATCTGCTTTTGGTTGCCCAGAGCCGCTTTCACGCTGCGCTGAATAACCTTGTAGCGATTCGGATAGAGCGACTGGTAGCCCAGATCCTCCAGCTCGACCCGGATTTGCGCGATACCCAGGCGATTGGCAATTGGCGCGTAAATCTCGAGGGTCTCGCGCGCAATGCGTCGGCGTTTTTCGGCCGGCATCGCGCCGAGCGTACGCATGTTGTGCAGTCGGTCGGCGAGCTTGAGCAAAATAACGCGAATATCCTGGGCCATCGCCAGCATCATTTTGCGCAGCGATTCGGCTTTGGCCTCGGCCTTCGACTTGAACTGAATTTGGTCGAGCTTGCTGACGCCGTCGACCAATTCAGCAATCTCATCACCAAATTCGGCCGCCAGCTCGGACTTTGAGATACCGGTGTCTTCGATGACGTCGTGCAGAATCGCGGCGGCGATACTCTGATAGTCGAGATGCAGATCGGCCAGGATGCTGGCTACCGCTACCGGGTGCGAAATGTAACGCTCGCCCGACTTGCGGGTCTGCCCACTGTGGGCTTTGGCGCCAAACTCGTACGCGCGACGCACCACGTCGCGCTGTTCGGTCGGCATATAGGTTTTGAGTTTGCCAAGCAGCCCGCGCAGCCCATCGAGCTGCCAGGCTTGGCCGAGGGGCAAGCGCCCTATAAAGGAGGAGGCGGTGTCCACGACGCCGGCGCCAACGGTAACTGTGTCAGGCGGGAGAAACCCGATTTAGGGGCTGCGGGCACTAGTCCGTAGCAATGGTTGGAGGAACCATGAGGTCCGGTGCGATTTCGCGCGCGGCTGCTTCGGCCTCGCGCGCCGGATCGTTATCGAACGGCTCGTCGGTTTCATCCAGGATTTCTTTGCCAACAAGGCCTTGTGCAACTTCGCGCAGCGCGAGGACGGTTGGTTTGTCATTTTCCCACGGCAGCATGGCTTCGGCGCCATTGGCCAGGCGACGAGCGCGCTTGGCGGATACCAGCACCAGTTCGAACAGATTGTCGATGTTTCCGAGGCAGTCTTCGACGGTAATACGAGCCATGGGATCTCCAAATATTGTGCAGTCGCGAAACAAGCCTGGCCGGCGGCCGGGCCAAATTCAGCGTCAGACCTTTAATGGTACCGCAACCAACTCATCGATGGGAATCTTTTTACGCAGTTTCGGGGGGCGCTCGGTCCGCGTCACCGTCCATAATATGCCTGGCTCGGGCCATGGTCTCGGGCGCGTTGCTGCGCAACTCGGTCGCAGACCCATCCACGATGCTCGACAGTGCCTCCACGGCGTCCTCAAACTGATCGTTGACCACAACGTAATCGAATTCCGGCCAGTGCGTCATATCGCTGACCGACTCGCTCAGCCGCCGCGCAATGACTTCATCTGTATCGGTTTTTCGCTGACGCAAACGACGTTCAAGCTCGCCGTGCGAGGGCGGCAGAATAAATACACTGCGGCAATCCGGGTTACCGGCGCGCACCTGACGCGCACCTTGCCAGTCGATCTCAAGAATGGCGTGATGCCCCTGCTGGAGAAGCGTCTCGACCTGTTGCCGACCGGTGCCATAATAATTACCGAAAACCTCCGCATGCTCGAGCATCTCGCCGGCATCGCGCAACGCCTCGAAGCGGGCCTTATCCACGAAAAAGTAATCTTTACCATCAACCTCCGCGCTGCGCATTGGCCGCGTGGTAAACGAGACCGAC
>CAYGSQ010000607.1:0-2533 GCA_964352435.1 uncultured Gammaproteobacteria bacterium
ACGTGGTGCAGTAGGGTTTTCATTCAGGGGGGTCCTTGGCGGCAGACGCGAATTGTACGGGGCTGCTCATGGCACGTCGACCGCCGTGGTGATTTTATTCGACGGCGCTGTGTCCCGAATCGCGAGGTCAGTGGTACGCTTGGCGCACGCCCGTTTTTGAGCGAGAACCTTATGCAGCAGTTATCCGGCCTCGACGCAGTATTCTTGTATCTGGAGTCGGCCAATATGCCGATGCACATCGGCTCGCTGGCCATTTACGACCCCGCTACCGCACCAGGCGGACATGTTGGCTTTAAAGACATCCTCAACTATTTCGCGCAGCGCCTGCACAAAGCACGCGCATTTCGTCAGCGTTTGGCTCGTGTGCCGCTGGGCGCTGATCATCCCTACTGGATCGAGGACCCGGATTTCGATCTCGAATATCACGTGCGACATATTGCATTACCCAAGCCCGGCGATTGGCGCCAGTTGTGCATTCAGACCTCTCGTCTGCACGCGCGTCCATTGGATATGGAGCGTCCGCTATGGGAAGCGACGGTCATCGAGGGCCTCGACAATGTAGAAGGCGTCCCGCCGGGTAGTTTTGCTCTGGTCAGCAAGTTCCACCACGCCGCCGTTGACGGCGTGTCGGCGACCGAAATTGCGGCGGCGTTTCATGACCTCACACCCGATGCTGAGGCCGAAGTGCCCAATACCCCGTGGGAGGGCGATCGTTTGCCTACGCAGGTTGAGTTGTTGGGTCGCGCGGCGGTATCGACCGTTCGCAAGCCATTCGAGTTGGCTAATTTTGCGGCGCGTTCTTTACCCAAAGCACTGCGCGCGGGGCAGGCGGCAGTGAAAGGTGAAGCGCGCTGGAAAGTGCGTGTGCCGCGCACGCGGTTTAATGACACCGTGTCGTCGCACCGCGTATTTGACGGGCGGCAGTATTCTCTCGACGCCATACGCGGCATCAAATCACACGTCGAAGGCGCCACCGTCAACGATGTAGTGGTGAGCGTATGTGGCGGCGCGTTGCGGCAATATTTGCAGAGCAAGAATGAACTGCCGGAACAGTCTTTGGTGGCCATGGCACCGGTGTCAGCGCGCTCTGATGCACAGCTCGGTACCGCAGGCAATCGCATCTCAACGCTCAGTCTGCCGATTCGTACGGACGTCGCAGACCCACTGGAGCGACTGCAAGCCGTGCAACAGGAAAGCACGCTGGCCAAAAAAATGAGTGGCTCGCTGGGCGGCGATATCGTGGCCGACGCGGCTCACTTTTTGCCGTCGATGTCGACCGGGCTGATGGCTCATGCGTACGGGCGCTGGGACATGGCGCGACGTTTACCACCCATTTTCAATACGGTGGTGACGAACGTGCCCGGTCCTGGCTTTGCGTTGTATTCGATGGGTTCGCGCCTGGTCGCAAACTATGGCCTTGGCCCGATTGCGCACGGTGTTGGTTTATTCCAACCGGTCATCAGCTACAACGGCAACGTCGCGATCAGCGCCGTGTCCTGCCGCGAGATGATGCCCGACCCGGCGTTTTACTGTGAATGTCTCGACAATGCGTTTGCCGACCTGGCGGCAAGCGTCAGCAAAAAACCGGTCGCGGCCGCGAACAAGGAAAAGCCAATGTCGCGCGCGCGCGCCAAAGCGATGGAACGCAAACGCAAGGCAGCCTTGACGGCGGAGCAGGCAGACGGCACGGTAAAGAAAAAAACGGCCACTAAGAAAAGAAAACCCAAGGCTGAGTAAATAACGTGAACATGACAGATTCTGTCAAATTACCTTCGTGGATGCTGCGCGTAGGCGAGGCGCGCGCCATCGCGGAACTCTATGCCTACGCATGGTGCTATCCGCTGATGCACATGGCGCCAAAGGGCGACGGGCATCCTGTGCTGGTGTTGCCGGGCTTTCTGGCCAGCGGGTCCTCGACCTTTCCGCTACGTCATATCCTCAAGCGACTCGGTTACAAAGGCCATCGCTGGAAACTTGGTCGCAACCTCGGTCCCGTGCAGGTTAATCTTGATCAAGTGATGGATCGGCTGCAGGAGTTGCGCCGTCGCTATGACCGGCGCGTGTCGATCGTTGGTTGGAGTCTTGGTGGTATCTATGCCCGCGAACTGGCGTGGCAGGCACCGGACGATGTCCGCTCGGTCATAACGCTTGGCACCCCGTTTCGCGAACACGATGCGTCGACGGCGGCCTGGTTGTTTCGGACCATCAACGCCAATCACGGTCAGGAAATTCAAGAGCAGGTACTGGCGCGATCTTCGCAAACGCCGCCGGTGCCGTGTACCTCCATATACAGTCGCACCGACGGCATCGTGCCGTGGCGTTGCTCAATTGAAGTGCCAACCGATACCAGCGAGAACGTCCAGGTCTACGGCAGTCACTGCGGACTGGGGCACAACCCGGCCGCGCTGTGGGCAATTTTCGATCGTTTGGCCCAGCGCGACGGTCATTGGAAGCCTTTTCAACGCACCGGTTTTCGAGGCTGGACCTATCCGGAGCCAGATTCTCCCTAGACACGACCATCCTTGCATACCTA
>CAYGSQ010000608.1:0-2532 GCA_964352435.1 uncultured Gammaproteobacteria bacterium
GGCAGCGATGTAGATAATGACGAACGCACCGCCGCCGTTCTCACCGGCAACGTAGGTAAATTTCCAGACGTTGGAAATGCCGACGGCGCTGCCGATGGCGGCCGCGAGAAACATCAGACTTGATGACCATTTGCGCGGTGCTGAGTCGTGACTCACGTTGGCCGCGCAACGTTTTGCAGGTTGGTCTTGATCACTTTTACATGATGCCCTTGTTCATCACGCTCCAGGTCATACATGTCTCCGGCAAGCTGCGTATGGCGCGCGAGTTGTTGCTCAATCCGCGCGTGATCGTCTTCGTCGAGCCGCAACGCAAACAGCCCGCGGTTGTGCTGTGCCCGCGATACCTTACCGATGCCCAGAATCACGGCCGCGACGGCGGGTTGATCCAGCACCCAGCGTGCGGCGACGAGATCGATGGACGTGTCGTGACGCTGGGCGATGTGTTCCAGAACCTGAAGGAGTTGCAGAAAAAGCGCCCAGCCACCGGCGTCGTCAATGATCAGGCGATATTTTTGCAACGAGCGATTGATGCTTTGTGGCGCAGATTGATCAAGATAGCGCTCGGACAAAAAACCACCGGCCAGCACACCGTAGGCAAGAAGATGCGTGCCGCGTTGCTGCGCATATGCACACATGTGGCGCGCCGGACGTTGATCAAGCAGGGAGTATTGCGCTTGCACACAGACCAGCGGCACGCCGCTATCTTGCAGTTGGCGAATATGGTTGGTGTCGAAGTTAGTCGCACCGATGAGCCGAATCTTGCCGCGGCTTTGCGCCTCGCATAAACGCGCGCACATGCGCTCAACGCCGGGCACGGCGTAGTTCCACCAGTGGCACTGCACCAGATCAATGACGTCAACGCCGAGTCGCTGCCTTGAACGGTCGATCACGCTATCAATATCGGCATCGGTCAGTTCGGCAAGCGTCGCTTTGTCCGGTACCAGCTTGGTGTGAACCTGGATGGCATCCGGGTCGGGTAAAGTGCGTCGAAAGCGACCGAGCAGCGTTTCGGTGCCCGCATAAATATCCGCGCAGTCAAACGTTGTGAAACCAGCGTCTATGCGTTCGGCAAACGCGTCGAATATCGCGCGCTCGAAGCTGGGGCCCCCACCGTGGTCCGGCGTCAGTTGCCAACATCCGTTAATGACGCGCGATATGGAGTAGTCCGGCGCCAGCTCGACGCGCTCACTCATGTTTGTTGCCCGGCAGCGGAACGCGCGTGGTCTCGCCGTGGCGGAAGGTCGTCTTGCCCGTACGTGTTATCCGAAAACGAGCGCCGCAATGCGGGTCGGGGCACGCGATATCGGCATCGGTCGTCATCCAGTCGCACGGGTCGGTCATGCGCTGCTTGGCGGGCAACAGAGGCAACAGCGCGGCAAGCGCGTAGAGCGAAAAAGACTGGCCGTCGGGCAGTGAGATGTTTTCGCCATGGACCTCAAGATAGTCGCCCGGCGTGTGGCTGCACACCATCGCAGCGGCGTCGCCGACCACCTCGACGCGGAGATTCCACAAGTTGAATGCATCATCCATTTGGCTCGCTCCCAAAGTTCGGTCGAAGCCCAATTGTTACACAAGATCAGTCCCGGTGATGGCGTGTTCGGCTGCCGTCCGTTCTTGCTTTCATCAATTGGCCTGCGTACCGTTTGCGCCAGTTCATCGATGGAAGACGGCCTCTATGTCCAGTGCAACGCTTAGCGAACGGTTTTTCGGCGGCAATCTGATTTTGCGCATCGCCATTGGTATTGCCGCGGGCATCTTATTGGCGTTGCTGTGGCCCGTTGGCGCAAAGGCCGTCGCCTTGTTGGGCTCGCTGTTCGTGAGCGCACTCAAGGCCGTGGCGCCGATTCTGGTGTTGGTGCTGGTGGCGTCAGCGTTGGCCAACCAGCGGGCGGGCCAGCAAGGTCAGATGCGTCCCATTGTCGTGCTGTATCTGATCGGCACGCTGAGCGCTGCCTTCGTTGCGGTCGTGATGAGCACACTCTTTCCCACAACGCTTGTACTCGACCTGGCGCAAGTTCAAATGGACCCGCCGCAGGGTATTCTTGAAGTGCTCAATGACCTGCTGTTCAAGCTGGTAGACAATCCGGTCAGCGCCATCATGAACGGCAATTTCATTGGCATTCTCGTGTGGGGTATTGCGCTTGGCATCGGTATGCGTCACGCGAGTGACACGTCGCGCCAGATGTTGCACGACGTATCAACGGCCATTACCCATATTGTTCGCGTGGTAATTCGGTTGGCGCCGTTGGGTATCTTTGGTCTCGTAGCCGGTACTCTGGCCGAATTCGGTTTCGCGGCGCTAGCGGGTTACGTCCGTATCCTGGCGGTCCTTTTGAGCAGCATGTTGATCATCGCGATGGTGGTCAATCCGCTGATCGTTTTCGTGAAGACACGGCGCAACCCGTACCCGCTTGTATTCACCGCTTTGCGAGAGAGTGGCATCACCGCATTCTTTACCCGCAGCTCGGCGGCCAACATTCCGGTCAACCTGGCGCTGTGCAAAAAGCTCGGTCTGGATGAAAACACGTACGC
>CAYGSQ010000609.1:0-2530 GCA_964352435.1 uncultured Gammaproteobacteria bacterium
ACCGAGGCGCCACGCCGGCGCGCACGGGCGGCCGTCGCGCATTGCCGTGAAGAGCTTGAAGGCAAACGAATTTTCTTTTTCCCCGATTCACAGCTCGAAGTGCCGCTGGCCCGTTTTCTCGCCCGTGAGCTGTCGATGGAGCTGATTGAAGTCGGCTCGCCGTATTTGCATCGCGAGCATCTGGACTGCGAACTGGAATGGCTTGGCCACGAGGTTCAGCTCAGCGAAGGTCAGGACGTGGACAAGCAGCTTGAACGCTGTGAAAAAGCCATGCCGGACATGGTCGTGTGTGGTTTGGGTCTGGCGAATCCGCTTGAGGCCATTGGTATCACAACCAAGTGGTCAATCGAATTGTTGTTCACGCCGATACAGGGCTACGAGCAGGCCGGCGACTGCGCTGAGTTGTTCGCACGGCCTTTGCGTCGGCGCATGGCACTGGCGGTTTAGGTATGAAGCTCACTGTCTGGACATATGAAGGCCCGCCCCACGTGGGTGCGATGCGTGTTGCCACCGCCATGAAAGGTCTGCACTACGTACTGCATGCGCCGCAGGGTGACACCTACGCCGACCTGTTGTTTACCATGATCGAGCGTATTCCAAAGCGGCCGCCGGTAACCTACACGACATTTCAGGCGCGTGACCTCGGTGGCGATACGGCGACGCTGTTTCAGCAGTCGGTGATTGACGCCTATGAGCGTTTCAAGCCCGAAGCCATGATTGTTGGCGCGTCGTGCACGGCCGAGTTGATTCAGGATGACCCGGGTGGGTTGTCCGAAGCGCTGAACCTGCCGATTCCCGTAATCCCACTGGAGCTGCCGTCGTATCAGCGCAAGGAAAACTGGGGCGCTGCCGAGACTTTCTACCATATTGTGCGCGCACTGGCCGGTCCGCATGCGCCGCCACCCAATACGCCGCGTCCCGAGCGTGCAGCGGGCACGCGCCCAAGCTGCAACTTGCTGGGTCCGACCGCGCTGGGCTTTCGTCATCGCGACGACATCATTGAAATCACACGTTTGCTTGATCGTCTGGGTATCGACGTGCGTCATACCGCGCCGCTCAACGCAACACCGGCAGATATTGCCGATCTGGGCACCGCCGACTTCAACGTCGTGCTGTATCCCGAAACCGGCGATACCGCTGCACGCTGGCTCGAACGAGAATTCAAACAGCCCGTCGTGCGCACCGTGCCTATTGGCGTGGGTGCCACGCGCGAATTCGTTCGCGAAGTGGCCGAGATGGCCGGCGTCGATCCCTCACCAGTGCTTGATGACGAGCAAACGCGTATGCCCTGGTACTCGCGGTCGATCGACTCGACCTACCTGACAGGCAAGCGGGTATTTATTTTTGGTGACGCGTCGCACGTGCTCGCCGCGGCTCGTGTCGCCGACGAAGAAATGGGCTTCAAGGTCGTGGGGCTAGGTACCTACAGCCGTGAATTTGCGCGCGACGTGCGCGCTGCGGCCAAACACTACGGCGTCGATGCACTGATTACTGACGACTATCTTGACGTCGAGCAACGGGTTATCGAGTTGCAGCCCGAGATGATCCTTGGCACCCAGATGGAACGTCACATTGCCAAGCGCATTGGTGTGGGCTGTGCTGTTATCTCGTCACCGGTGCATGTGCAGGATTTCCCCGCGTCCTATTCGCCGCAAATGGGCTTCGAAGGCGCCAATGTGTTGTTCGATACCTGGGTTCACCCACTCATGATGGGATTGGAAGAGCATTTACTCGGCATGTTCCGGGAAGACTTTGAGTTTAACGACGACGTGGCGCCATCGCATTTGGGGCGCACCGCGCCGGCCGCCGCTGCGGAAGATCAGCCCAAAAGGCCCGCCGCTGTCACCACCGACGGTGCGTTGAGCTGGGCCGACGACGCCGAAAAAGTGTTGTCCAAGATTCCATTTTTCGTCCGCGGCAAAGCACGCCGCAACACCGAAATTTATGCACGTGATCAGGGTCTTGACCAGATTACGGCCGAGACGGTTTATGAAGCCAAGTCTCATTTCAGTCGCTAGCGTGCGCTCACGTGCACGACACTCCGGGGCGTCCGCGCGCGCCACGGTGCAGCAGAGTAATGCGCACGAGCGGAATGACCGGACACCCACAGCCTTACGCAGCGGGCAAGTCAGGTCGTCAGCAATGAATATGATAATCGCCTTTACGGCATTGAAGCGGTAGCAGCAGCATGAGCACACAAACGCGTTTTCCCATTCCCGTCAACATGGTACCCAAGGTGCCCGACGGCGCAGGTTCGGTTCAGGTGCAGATGGATCCTGAGGACAAGATCGAAGGCGCGAAAGTGTTTGCGGTCTATGGCAAAGGTGGCATCGGAAAGAGCACCACCTCGTCCAACCTGTCTGCGGCCTTTTCCAAGCTGGGCAAGCGTGTTCTGCAGATCGGCTGTGACCCGAAGCATGACTCGACGTTTACGCTGACCAAGAAACTGGTGCCAACCGTTATCGACGTGCTTGAGTCGGTCGATTTTCATGCCGAAGAATTGCGCACCGAAGACTTCGTTTATGAAGGC
>CAYGSQ010000610.1:0-2521 GCA_964352435.1 uncultured Gammaproteobacteria bacterium
CTAACGGTTCGGGTCAGGGATTTTGCACCAGACCGCTCTTGCGCGCGTCAAGCTGCTCGCGAATTTCAATAGCGCGCGTCTCGGACAGCTTGTAGCCACGCATGACAGCCATCGCAAGCAATGTGCCCGTCGCCGGCACAATGATGTACGCCAGCCGCAGTTTATTTAGCGCCTCGGGCGTTTGCTCAGCAACCGTCTGATCGAAGCCAACCATATTGAGAATGAGGCCACTCAACAGTCCGGCTACGGCAAGACCGAACTTGACCATCCACCAGTAAATGGCGGCGAAAGTGCCTTCGCGGCGCGAACCGTTTTCCAATTCGTCAAGATCGCACACGTCCGCCGTCATCGACATCATCAGCGTAAACAAGCCCCCAATGCCGAACGCAAACAGAGGCAACGGTAAAAACATCAGCAGCGGTTTGGCCGGCTGAAAGCACCACCAGAACATCGAATAGCCGAGCAGGGAAATGGCTTGAGAGACCAAGAAGGTTCTGCGTTTGCCGATTTTTTGCGACATGAACGTGATGATGGGAATGACCAGGAAGCACGTGGACAGTGCACTCAATGTGCCAAACCAGGCGGGCCAGCTACCCGCCTGACCCGGATCACCCTGGTTCATGTAGTACACGATAATGAACCAGGAAAAACCCGCAACCGTGTTAAACGCATTGAATACAAGGAACGTGGCAATGCACAGGCGGCGAAACGGTACGCACTTGAAGGTGTCGGTAAAACCGCTCAAAAACTTGCCTATGTTCTCGCCAATGTTGGCGCGGCTCAATTGCGCCATCGACGCCGGATCTACCGGTTGCGTCTTGCAAAAAATGGCCGGGATGAGCGCCAGAATCATGCAGAAAATGCCAACCCATACCGCCAACTCGCGCGCACCGGCATCGGGTGTGGCATAGACCTCCGGGTCGTATAGCACGACCCAGAACCAGGGCACGATCACCCAGGCCCATTGACCAATCCATTGCGCTACGGCCATCAGACGCGTGCGCTCATGAAAATCGCCACTCATCTCGTAGCCCATTGCAACAAACGGCGTGGAAAAAATAGTGAGCCCAAGATAGAAAACCAGCGACGTTAACAAAAAGTAGGTGAAATTATAGGTCTCGGAATTTTCCGGATAGACCTGCCACATCACGATGTAGCTGATACCCGCTATGACGGCACCGATAAAAATATAGGGACGTCGCCGACCCCAACGCGAACGCGTATTGTCGGTGATAAAGCCCATTAACGGATCCGTCAACGCGTCGAACATCCGCGGCACAAAAAACAGGATGCCCCACAATACCGGGCTCATCCCCAGGCCCTGCACCAGCACGACCATGAATATAGACAGCGCCGCCGGGAACATTTGGTTGCCGAGCATACCGGCGCCGAACGCGATCTTTTGCCCGAGCGGAATCGTATGGGATGAGGCACCTGAGTTTTGAGACATACGATATTCGTCGCTTTTTGTTGTTGGCCAGGCGGCATTCTCGCACAGATTTCGCTGGAACGGCTCCAATCACCAGGCAATCGAATAATGCTGTGCTAGGCTTTTCTAAAAAGAAGACTTCGACATCTGAACGAAGGAGAACACCATGTTCCGCTCAAATTTTTCGGTATGGCATCTCGCCACCGTCCTTGCCTTTTCGAGTTACGGGCTGCAGGCGCACGCGCAAACGGCGTTCGGCCTCGGGGCCTTGCAAGCGGACGCCGGACACGCGATCGCCATTGATAGTGACGACAATCTCTACGTAAGCGGCAAGATCCGCCAGACCGTTGACTTTGACCCCGGCCCGGGCGTGGTTACGGTTGAGGCCGGCGGCAGCAACGTCTATTTCGTTGCCAGCTACACCGCACAGGGCGCTCTGCGCTACGTGGTGCCGCTGCAAAACGTGTCTCTGTCATTGCCCGAATCTGGCCTGGACGTCGACGGCAACGGCAACGTCTATATCACCGGCGCCTTTGCAGGCAGCTCGGATTTCGACCCCGGCATTGACGAACAAATTCTCAACTCTGCCAACGGTCGCTTGTTTGTGGCCAGCTATGACGCAACCGGCGCGTATCGGTTCGCCTTCAATATCGGCTTCGGACCACCCGTTTTCGAGAGCGGCAAGAGCCTCGCCGTCGACGCGCAAGGCAACATTTGGCTCACCGGGACGTTTTCCGGCGTGACAGATTTCGACCCGGACGGCGACGAGTTCTTGCTCGAAGCCGCAGGCAGCAGCGACATTTTCGTGGCCGGTTACACCACGTTGGGTACGCTGCGATTTGCCGTAGGCGTGGGCGGAACAGCTGGTGACAGAGGGCTGGACATCGCCATCGACGGCAGCGGCAACAGTTACGTCACCGGAGCATTTCGGGACACGGTCGATTTTGACCCCGGCGCTGGCACGTTCAGCCTCACCGCGAGCAGCATCAATGAAGACATGTTTGTTGCCAGCTACACAGACGGTGGCGGCTTTCGCTATGCGCTGGCTGGCGGCGACACCACGATAGACGTTGGGTGGGGTATCGACGTTGA
>CAYGSQ010000611.1:0-2516 GCA_964352435.1 uncultured Gammaproteobacteria bacterium
AAGGCGACTGAATTTTACGAGTCGCATCACGATGGTCTCGGCGGAGCCTTTGTGAATGAAGTTCAAATTGCCGTTGGTCGAATCAGAGAGATGCCGCTGGCTTCAAGGATTGAAAGGGGCAATATTCGTGTGAGATCCGTCGCCCGATTTCCCTACAGAGTATATTACCGGCCGAGCGACTCGGAGATCGTGGTCGTCGCTATTGGACACCGTAGGCAGAGACCGGGGTTCTGGCAGTCACGTGTTTAGCCACATAACAAAAAGATGCAGCTGACAATTGCAAAAGCCGCCCGTTTGGCTGCGCCAATCCGTGCGTCTTTTGCAATTGCAGTTTTAGGGTTAGGCGACATGAAGAACTTCTTTTTCTACCTCGGTATAGCTTTGCTTTGCACCCACGAAATGGATGCGATGCCAAACCATGAATGGCGCGTGCTGCCGATTATGCGGGCGCTGGAAGACGCCGTGGGTGAGGTCGTGTTTGTCTTGGCTCATGTTCCATTGTTTGCGGTTCTTATCGGACTGGTCGCAAGTCTCAATTCCCGTGTCCGACGAGCCTCTCGATTTTGGGTGGCCGTTTTCATGATCGTTCACAGCGGCCTGCACTTCGCATTCTCTGGACATCACGCTTACGAATTTGATTCAATGATATCTTCTGGTTTGATTTACGGCGCTGCCATATGCGGCGTAGCGTACCTCATAGCGTCATATCTGGAGGGCAAGCGCGTTGCCGCCTGATAAGCGATGCAGCTTACAATTGCAAAAGCCACCCGTTTGGCTACGCCAATCCGTTCGTCTTTTGCAATCGCAGCTGACCCTTAATGTTAAGCATACAATTTAGCCTTGTGCCAGAATTGGACCCCACATGAACCATGTCGGCCGATTGTGCTTTGGGGCGTAAACGGTTCACACGCATACGGCGGAATGCCCATGCCAGATAAATCAAAGATAACCCGCCCAGAGGATCTTGGCTTTCCAGCGGCCAAGGATGTCTTGTCTTCCTCGGTTGAAGACCCGGGAATGCCCAGGCGATTCATTTCCGTTTTTGACCAGTGGCTCGGCAAAGAAAAGGCAGAACTGCTCGACTGCAAGAACGACGGGGAACGCTTGGAGCGGAATCAAAGGCTGCTAGCTCACTGGGCCAGGCTATTTGATGGCACTCCTGTTTTCCGCCTTCTTAATGGCGAGATAGTACGGGAGACAGACAGAGATTCTTTTCTAGACTATTGCCGATTTCGGCCCGCCAAGAAAGCGACGGAGTTCGCATTTGTGTTGCTACCGGAGTTGGGCAGCTACTATAAAGAAGACTGGGATGACACGAATATTGTTTGGTATTCAGACGAAGCCGCCGTCCAGCCTCTTTTCCAGTCGGCGGTTGAGTGCGGCCTCCATGTCATCAACGATTGGAGAACAGCATGCTGACGAACCGACCGACTGGTTCTGGCCAAAGCCAGCATCTCAAATACTATTGAATAGATATGCCCATTTTGAAGCACGTTGATGCCTAGGAAAGAGATGATGCTGATAATTTACCAGACTGCTTGACTGACTACGCCAGGCCAATCGGCCTTGTCAATCCCAGCTTTCACGATAGGCATGCAAGTCGACCTCCTGATTAATTTTGACTCTCAAGGAACCAGAGCAGTCGTTGTGTAGTATCAGTGTGTTCGATGCTGAGGAGGCAATGAAATGAATGAGAAGGCTGTTCCAAGTGTGCACTGGAGCTTCTGGATAATTGGGCTGGTGGGCCTGGTGTTCAACCTGATGGGCTGCATGAATTACATCGCGCAAATGAATACAGCGAATGTTGCAACAATGCCCGACGTGTATCGCACGGTAATAGAAAGCCGTCCTGCATGGGGTACCGGTGTTTTTGCAATTGCGGTGTTCGGCGGTTCGCTCGGCTGTATTCTGCTTCTACTCAGAAAATCAGTTGCCTTCCATGTGTTTGTGGTGGCGCTGATCGGTGTGGTAGCCGCGCAGATTCCTTTTCTTGGAATGGACGAATTGCCTATCGCCGCTTGGATCGGTGGGTTTAGTCAGTTTGTAGTCGGCGCGTTTTTGATTTGGTACTCGCGACAGGCAACCAGCAAAGACTGGATCAGCTAGAATTTTTCTATGACTAACCGAGGGTGCCGGTCCGCTTGTGGTTGATAGTCGGTGTTTGAAATGCGATTGGATAGCGATGCGTTTGGTGAAGCGCGCTGATGCCTGACAAAAATTTCCCGATGGCAATTGCAAGAGCCGCTCGTTTAGCCGTGCCAAGCCCAACGCCTTTTGCAATCGCAGCTGGACTTTAACCTTAGGTAGCTCGGAGATTCTATAGTGATCTGCAGGACCTGCAATAAACAGTATCTGAGCAATCGGGCCACGCGAAGCGCTCTTGAGACAATTAGTGGTACGTGCCCAGCTTGTAAACGTCTGGACCACGCCAAGCCCCGAATTGCCAATGCGTTTGGATTGGGAGCGGGGTATGTGATTCTGTCTGTGGAGTTCGCGGTGATCGCGCTGTTGTTGCG